>JAICUV010000103.1 GCA_025935655.1 Chloroflexota bacterium
ATCCCGAGGCCGCCCTGCGGGCCGGGGAGCTCAAGTTCCGACTCGAGGGGGAGAAGCTCCACGGCGGGTTCGTCCTCATCCGCACCGGCCGCCACGGGGCCGCGGGCAAGGAGCTCTGGCTGCTCATCCACCGGCGCGACGACGAGGGCGTCCCCGACTGGAACGCGGAGAAGCACCCGGCGAGCGTGAAGAGCGGCCGCACCAACGACGACATCGCCGCCGGCACGCATGGCTAGCCGGCCGCCGGCGTTCATCCCGCCGATGCTGGCCGTGCTCGTGGCGGGCCCGTTCGACGATCCCGACTACCTGTACGAGATCAAGTGGGACGGCTTCAGGATCGAGGCCGTGATCGACCGGGACGCGGTCCGGCTCTACACGCGAGGTGGGCAGGCGGGCGAGAGCTACTTCGGCGAGTTCCTCGCACCGCCGACGTGGATCGATGCGCGCTCGGCGGTCGTCGACGGGGAGATCGTGGCGCTGGGCAGCGACGGCGAGCCCGACTTCGCCCTCCTCCAGGACCGCATCAAGCACCGCAGGGACGCAGCCGCCTCCGTGCCGGCGCTGGTGTACCAGGCCTTCGACCTCCTCGCACTGGACGGCCGGAGCCTGCTGTCGGAGCCGCTCGAGGCGCGCAAGGCGCTGCTGGCATCCGCGCTCCGCCCCGACCCGCGGGTGCGGTACTCCGCGCACGTGGAGGGTGCGGGCCTGGCGTTCTACGAGGCAGCGAAGGAACGCGGGCTCGAGGGCGTCATGGCCAAGGAGCGGCACAGTCGCTATCTCCCGGGCATGCGGTCATCGGCGTGGCAGAAGGTGAAGATCCGCCCGGAGCAGGAGCTCGTCGTCGGTGGCTGGACCGCCGGCAAGGGGGCGCTCGACGGGACGATCGGGGCGCTCCACGTGGGCGTCCACGAGGGCGGGCGCCTCCGGTACGCCGGCAAGGTCGGCGCGGGCTTCAACCGCGAGCGTCGCGACGAGCTCCGGGCGCTCCTGGCACCGCTCGCGGCGGCCGAGCCGCCGTTCGACCCCGCGCCACCCCGGCGCGTCGTCGCGGGCACCACGTGGGTGCGGCCCGAGCTCGTCATCCGCGCCGAGTTCGCCGGCTGGACCGGTGACGGCCTCGTCCGCCAGGCGGCGTTCAAGGGCCTGGATGCCGGCAAGGACCCTGCGCTCGTCGTCCGCGAGGTGCCCGGGTCCGGTCGCTGACGGCGCCGGCCGCGGGCCGGCTCCGCTTCAGGATGCGCGCCGGAGGGCACGACCGCCGACGATGGCCGCGGGCGCTCCGTTGACGGCGGTGAGCGATCGCTCCTCGCCGTGGGCCCAGATCCGCTCCACGTGGATCGCGTTCCAGTCGGGCGGCAGGACGACCGGGGATTCCGCCCAGGTCTCGGGCTCGCCCGGCCCGAGGCGGAGGCCCGGATAGCCGTACAGCAACGTCGTGAGGAAGCCCCCGATGTTGGCGAACATCGGCCCGGTGCGCGGCTGTTCCGGGGCCAGCTTCGTGAACTCGTCGGTCTCGAGGTACGGCTCGTTGATGAAGTTGCCGTAGCCCGTCTCGAGGAGCTCCCGAGCCGCATCCGGCAGGCCGGCCCGGGTGGCGTAGTAGGGGAGGAAGGCGGACAGCATGGCCGTGCCCACGTAGCGCGGCGCCTGCTCCTCGACCGCAAACCGGAAGGTGGCCTTCGCGACCTCGGGCGACACGCGATGGCCGATGGGGAAGATGCCCGCGGCGGCCTCCGGGGTGCCGGCCTTGAGCTGGTCCACGCGGTAGTCGTCGTAGTTCGGGATGTGGCCGCCCCGGGCGGCGGCTGGCAGCACCAGGCCATCGGCGATGGCGCGCCAGACTGCGCGCGGCTCCTCGCCGAGCCGCTCCGCGGCACCGATGGCCTCCTGCAGGACGACCTTTGCCGCCATGTTCACGAACGCGTTGTTGTTGCGGGTGGGCATGGCCTCCGCGGGACCGGTGATGTCTCGCAGCTCGAACCCCCGCCGTGTCCGTTCGACCCGGCTCTCCGTCCACTCGGCCACGTCGTGCAACACTGGCCACGCGGTGCGGCGCAGATAGTCGCCGTCGCCGGTCGCGTGCGCGAACTGGGCGAACGCGAGGGCCACGTCGAGCGTGGCGTGGCCCTTGGTCGGTGCGCTCGGGCCGGGCGTGACCTCCTCGCCGTGGAGCGGACAGCTCTCCCACGGGTACATCGCGCCCTTCCAGCCGGCGAGCCGGGCATTGACCCGGGCGGCGCCGAGGTGGCGCGAGCGATAGTCCAGGATCGAACGGGCCGACTCCGGCTCCAGCAGCAGGAGCGGCGGCACCGCGAACGTCTCGATGTCCCACATCACGTGGCCGCGGTAGTAGTGGTAGTTGGGCCAGTAGGCGAGCCCGAACAGCGAGGTGCTCGCGATGGACCCCGGGTGGACCGAGGTCAGCAGGTAGAACAGGCTTGCATCCGCGATCGCCTGCCACCGTCGATCGGCGCCGTCGATGACGATCCGGCCCTTCCACAGCTCGGCCCATGCCGCGCGATGTGCCTCGAGGAGGCGTTCCCAGCCCTGCTCGATCGCGAGGGCGAGGAGTCTCCCGGCATGGTCCACGGGGTGCGGGTTGGCGAGGTGGGGGACGATCGAGGTCATCTTGCGGGCCCGATACGGCCGCCCGGTCCGCGCCCGGAAGCTCCACTCGGTTGCGACGAGACCCCGCTCGTCCCGGCGGG
Source organism: Chloroflexota bacterium (assembly GCA_025935655.1). Taxonomy (GTDB): domain Bacteria; phylum Chloroflexota; class Limnocylindria; order Limnocylindrales; family CSP1-4; genus CAIXZV01. Next base: position 2,709 of record JAICUV010000103.1, read on the forward strand.
TCGAGCTGCGCTGCGCGTCCGCGACGCCCAGCAGCTGTGTCCAGTAGGCGAGCCCGCAGGTGGCCACGTCCCCATGGCTGTGCCACAGGATGACGCCGTCGGGCTCGGTGTCCGTCTCGCGGCCGCTTGGACGCTCCGGGTACTCGCCGTGACCCTCCACGCCCGTCGGGTCGAGGCCCATGCTCACCACCACGTCCGCTGGCGCGTCCACGGTGACCCGGATCTCCTGCTGGACGATGGTCGGCAGGCGGTGGTTGCACAGCTGCAGGACCTCGATCCGGGCGGTGACTCCGCCGATCCGGTAGTCCAGGATCGTGGTCAGCTCGGCAGCGGCGAAATCGTACCGCTGCTCGACGAACCGCACGTGCTCGGGAGCCATCGAGAGGCGGACGCCGTCAAGCGCGACGTCCGCGCCCAGCGCGAAGGGCACCCGAGCGAAGCCCTCGACGCCGTCATCGACGCCCAGGCCGGCGAACCCGTTGGCCATGGTCGTGCCGTCCCGGAAGGGGATGCGGCCGCAGCGCATGCCCACGAGACCGTTGCCGATGTAGGCGGGGAGGTACTCCGGCCGCCAGGTCCGGACGGGGGGCGGGCTGATGGGGTTCGACACGGCGCCACGATGGACAGGACGCGGATACGCCAGCGCGGCGCGGTGGACCCGCGCCGTGTCGACGGCGTGGCAGTTGCGCGCGACCGGCCCACGGGTCTCCGCGCGTCGCAGCGCGGGCGCCGTCAGCCCGCGAGGGCCCCCGCGGCAGCGTCGCCCGGCCGGTGCGCGAGCCGGCGCGCGTGGGTGCGCGCGTGCGCGATCGCGTCCGGGGTGGACGCGAAGACGTGGTGCTCGGTCGCCAGCTCGTCATAGACACCCAGGCGCGACAGGATCGGCGCGTGCTCGGCCCGCACGCCCGACAGCATGACGGTGACGCCGCGCGCCTCGAGGCGCTTGACCGTGTCCGCGAGCACCGACGCGCCCGTCGCGTCCAGGGTCGCGATCCGCGACATGCGGAGCACCACCACCCGGACCTCGCGCAGCTCTGAGAGACCCAGGAGGAACGAGTGGGCGACGCCGAAGAACAGCGGGCCGTCGAGGCGGTAGGCGACGATGTGCTCGTCGAACAGCGCCTGCTCCTCGGCCGTGTGATCGGTGTGGTCGAGCTCCGTCTCATCCATCCGGGCCGAGCGCGCCATCTGCTGGAGCGCGAAGGCGCCCGCGGCGATGAGCCCGAGGATGACGGCGGTCACGAGGTCCAGGGCGATCGTCGCCCCGGCCGTGATGACGAGCGCGGCGGCATCGCCGCGCGTGCTGCGAAGGAGCGCGGTGACGCTCGACGCCTCGACCATCTGGAGGGCCGTCGCGAGGAGCACGCCCGCCAGCGCCGCGAGCGGGATGTAGGACACCCAGTGCGAGGCCACCAGCACGACCGCGAGCAGCGCGAGCGACTGGGTGATGGCCGCCAGCCGCGACCGTCCCCCCGAACGGACGTTGACCGCGGTGCGCGCGATCGCCGCCGTCGCCGGGATCCCGCCGAACAGCGGCGTGACGAGGTTCGCGATCCCCTGGCCGAACAGCTCACGGTCTGAATCGTGGCGTTCGCCCACGCTCATCCCGTCCGCGACCGTCGCGGACATCAGGCTCTCGAGCGCCGCCAGGGCCGCGACCGCGATCGCCGGCATCAGCAGGCTGCCGATGGCCCCCGGCTGGATGGACGGCAGGCTCGGCGCCGGGAGTCCGGCGGGGATCTCGCCGATCGTCTCGATCGCGACGCCGGCGACCGCGACGACGATGCTCGTGGCCACGACTGCCACGAGCGACACGGGCAGGCCTGGACGGATCCGGGCGGCGAGGACCATGAGGCCGACGACGGACGCCGCCACCGCGAGCGGTGCCAGGTCCGGGGCCGCCAGCCACTCGCCGACCGCCTGTGCGGCGCCGGCCACCACCCCGTGCGCGGTCACGGTCACCCCCAGGGCTGGGGGAATCTGCTGGAGCGCGATGATCACCGCGATCCCGACCGTGAACCCCTCCACGACCGGCAGCGGGATGTAGCGCATGTAGCGACCGGCCCCGGCGTACGCCAGCCCGACGAGCAGGACGCCGGCCATGATGCCCACGACGAGCACGCCGTCCACCCCGAACGCGGCGACGATCGGGACGAGGACGACCGTCATCGCGCCCGTCGGGCCGCTGACCTGGAGGTTGGATCCGCCGAACAGGGCGGCGAGGATCCCGGCCACGATCGCGGTCATGAGGCCGGCCTCGGCGCCGAGCCCGGACGAGATCCCGAACGCCAGCGCGAGCGGGAGTGCGACGATGCCCACGGTCAGCCCGGCGATGACGTCGCGGCGCGGCTGGCGGCGCATCGCACGGATGTCGGCGCGATGGGGGAGCAGCGCGCGGCTGCGGGCGATCAGGCCCGCGAGGGCCTCACGCGGGTCGGGGGTCGCCTCCGCGATGGCACGGCCACTCACGAAGCGGGCAGGGCTTCGGCCGCGAGACGCTGGTCCTGGAGCTCGCGCCGCAGGCTGCCCTGGTCGTCGAGGATGCCCAGCAGGATCCGCCGCGCGGCAAGCAGCAGGTCCCGCACCTCCGGCACGCTGATCGAGTAGACGACCTCGTGGCCCGCTCGGTGCTGGGTCACGAGCCCGGCCCGCCGAAGGACCGCGAGCTGTTGCGAGAGGTTGCTCGCCTCGATGTCCACCGCGTCGAGGAGCTCGTGCACCGCGTGATCGCGCTCGGAGAGGAGCTCGAGGATCCGGATCCGGGCGGGGTGCCCGAGGGTGCGGAAGAACTCGGCCTTGGCCTGATACAGGGGAATGGGCATCTCGTCGGTCGTCCTGTGCGTGCCAGATCACATTAGCACATGAAGGAGTCTGCAAGTCAGGCGAGCACGAACCAGCCCCATGACGACCTGTCATGACGCGCGGGCGACGCACGCCCACGCTGGGACCAGCCGACACAACGGCTGTGTTCGACGGGCCACGCAGATACGGGTTTTGGCGTCGAGCACCTCACGAAAGAGGGCGCCATGGGACGCGTGGAATACAGGATCCTCCAGGTGGAGTGGAAGGACGAGCCCGAATCCCGGCTCGACCAGCTCGTCGACCAGCTCAACGTGCTGGGAAAGGACGGGTGGCGGGTCGCAAGTGCGGACCTGACCGTGCACAGCTCGTTCGGGGTGAAGACGCTGCCGGTGCTCCTGCAGCGCGAGGTTCCCCAGCCTGCATAGGCACCATGCCGGTGGGCCGGCGCGGAATGATCCACACCGGCCCGCCCGCGCCCTCGTCGTCGCCGGCCTCCTCCTGGCCCTGTTCGCCGCGGCGACCACCGTGCTGCGCCCGCTCGAGCGTCTCGCTGGCGTTCGCGCCTGGGGGCCCTCGGCCGCGCGTTGATGGTCGTCAGGACTTCGTGACTCGAGGATCTGCCATCGCACTCCGGCCCGTGCGACAATCCTGTGGAGCGACGGTGCTTCGCAGGAGAGCGTGCATTGACGGCCGGCGAGGCGACAAAGAACCCGAACGAGGCGCGGCGAGCGCTCGTGCTGCACGAGCGGCAGCTGGTGGTCGATCTGATCGAGCTCACGCTCAACCACGGCGTATTCGTGGTCCGGGCGGCGCGGACGCTCGACGAGGCGGAGACGCTGCTCGTGGACTGGCGGCCGGACATGGCCGTGATCGACATGGACCATGACGACAGCACCGCCCTGCTCCAGCGGCTCGGCGCGTCGCAACGCCTGACGAAGCGCGTGACGCCCGCGCTGGGACTGACCCGCCGGGGCGATCTCAAGACGAAGCTGCGTGCCTTCGACCTGGGCGTCGATGACATCCTGACGATGCCGTTCTCGCCCGAGGAGCTCCTCGCGCGTTCGATCGTCCTGACCCGCCGGTCGACCGGCTCCGACCTCCCCATCATCCCGACCATCACGATCGGCGAGATGGAGATCGACATCGTGAACCGGCAGGTGCGGGCCGGCCAGTCGATCGTCCACCTGAGCGGCATCGAGCAGAGCCTGCTCTACCTGCTCGCGAGCCGCGGTGGTCGCGTCGTCAGTCGCGACGAGATCCTCGACGCGATCTGGGGCACCGACTTCGTGGCCGAGAGCAACATCGTCGATCGCCACGTGCGGAGCCTCCGGATCAAGCTCCAGAACGACTACCGGCACCCCCGGTTCATCGCGACGGTTCCGGGTGCGGGATACCGCTTCATCCCGACGTTCTCCAACGCCGGATGGATCGGCGGCGAGGAATACCGCGAGTCGCTCACCCACTGAGCCGGAACCTGCCGGGCGGGCTGCCCCGACCTCTCATGACGAGCCGTCATGACGTCACGCCCCGGGGAGCGTGTACTACGGGTACAGCATTGGCCGGAGTCTCGCCCGGCGGCGGTCGCCAGGCCCCGCTCCCCCGGATGCGACGTGCACGGGAGCCTGCCATGGCTATCGATCAAGTGGACCAGACGGTCGTCACCCAGGAGCCCACGGCCACCGGCCAGCCGGCGGTGCAGACGGAGCACCGTCGCGTGACGCGGACGGACCCGGGTGCGGCCGAGACCGCCCGGCGCATCGCGGTCCTCGTGTTCGGGCTGATCCAGATCGTCATCGGGGCGCGCATCGTCCTGCTGCTGCTGGATGCCCGCGAAGCCAACGTCCTCGTGTCCGCGGTCCTCGGCATCAGCCAGCTGTTCGTGGCGCCGTTCGAGGGGATGCTCCGCACGGACTCCCTCCACGCCGCAGGTTCCGTCCTCGATATCACCGCGATCGTGGCCCTCGTCGGCTGGACGATCCTGGAGCTCATCGTGCTCTGGATCATCGGGATCTTCCGGCGCCGGTCGGCCGCAGAGATCGCCTGACCGCATCGCACTACCCGCTGCGGACGGGTGAACCACCGCACGCAACGCGACCCGCCGCGGGCGGGTACGACACGAAGGGAGCTGCTTCCATGGGCATCATCGCGTGGATCGTGCTCGGCGCCATCGCCGGGTTCATCGCCAACCTCATCATGGGCGGAGGCGAGGGCCTCATCATGATGATCGTCCTCGGGATCGTGGGCGCCGTGGTCGGCGGCTTCATCGCCGGGAGCGTGCTCGGCGTGGCCGATGTCACGGGCCTCAACCTGACCAGCCTGGTGGTCGCCGTGTTCGGCGCCATCGTGGTCATCTTCGTCGCGCGGCTCGTCCAGGGTCGCGGCGGAAGCAAGGCCGTCTGATGTCCGACCAGCACGTCAAGGGGGCGGTCAACACCGTCAAGGGCACCGTGAACGAGGGCGTCGGCAAGCTGACCGGCGACAAGAAGCTCGAGACGAAGGGCAAGGTCCAGAAGGTCCAGGGCAAGACCCAGGACGGCCTGGGGGACGTCAAGGACGCCGTCCGGAAGGCCGGCCGCGACTGACAATCAGCGCGTCAACGCGCGAAGTCGCCCAGCGCACAGGGAGAAACCCGGCCACCAGGCCGGGTTTCTCGTTGCGATCGCTCAAGCCGGCCCTCGGACTCGAACCGAGGACCTGCTGCTGGCCCGCGACCGAACCGGCCGACCACCAACCGCCGACCAGTCCGATCGTGGTGCGCGGTGGGCGTCAACCTTCGGGAGCAGTGGGTTTCCACGGGCCCTCGATGATCGTCGCCTCCTCGTCGCCGGACCAGGGCGGCATCGTCACGCAGATGAACTGGAGCGGCTCGCCACCGGTGCAGCGGTACTGGAATGCGGTGCCGACGGGGATGTCGATGGACACGCCTGTTTCCAGGACCGTTGTCTGTTCACCTGCGCCATCCCGTCGCCAGATCTGCCCTTCGCCGGAGAGCACGTACCAGAACTCGCTGACGGTGGCGTGGACGGTCGCGCGATTCACCTGACCGGGCGGGACGGTCGAGTGGATCATGCCGCCGGTCTCGCCTTCCATCAGGTAGCGGATCTCGGCCCCGGCAGGCGAGCGGGCATCGGGGGAGGAGGGGAACGGGCGTGTCTGCATGGGATCCTCCGTGTGCTCCCAGGCATTGTCTCCGGCGGACGCCTCGATGGCTCTCGGTTGCCGCGATCGGATCGAGAACCGTCCCGATGCGATCGCGCCTCACGACGCCGCGACGATGAGGGTGCCACCCATGCCCGGGTGGATGGTGCAGGCGAATGCGTACGTCCCGGGCTCAGGGGCCACGAACTCGAGGGTCTCCGACGTGCCGGGCGCAACGACAGGGGACGAGGCGACGTTGATGGGAGCCCCGAACGTCAGGTCGTGCGGCAGCTCGGACCGGTTCTCGAATGTCACCTGGATCCGGATCCCCGGCTGGACCGTGACCTCGCCGGGGTCGAAGCGGAGCTCAGTGCCCGGGTCCGTGGCGATCGTGATCGCGGTCACGGGCGGCGTCGCATCGACACCCGGCGCAGTGGCAGCCGGACGTGCGCTGGGGCTCGATCCGCTGGCACACGCACCCAGGGCGAGGGTGGCGGCGACGAGCACGCCAAGGACTGTCGGTCGCATCGTGGCTTGACTCCTTGTCGGGGCTTCTGGCTACCCACGACCCTAGCCACGACGTCGGTACGGCCGCCCGAACGCTCGTGAACGTCCGGTGAAGACGACCCGGCAGGGGACTGGCACCCCGCACCGCCGGTCCTGATCTCGGCGTCCCACACCGGGCGTGGCCCACGGCTCGCGCCGGCGCGGAGCCACCGCCTCGCGATCCATGGGTCCGGTCATCGCCGCGACGTCACGCAGGCAGCGGCTGCAGATGCGACACGTACGCCCCGACCGGCTGCCGGAATCCGACAGCGAGGCGGTTCCAGCCGTTGATCGCGACGATCGCGAGGGTCAGGGCGACCTGCTCGTCCGGCTCGAACTCGCGAGCCACCTCCTCGTAGACGTCGTCGGGAGCCCCGGTGTCGGACAGGAGCGTGAGCGCCTCGGTCCAGGCGAGGGCCGCCCGCTCGCGCGACGAGAAGACCGGCGCCTCTCGCCACACGGCGACAAGGTGCAGACGCTGGTCGCCTTCGCCCAGGGCGTGCGCGTCCTTGGTGTGCATGTCCACGCAGTAGGCACAGCCGTTGATCTGCGACGCGCGCAGCTTGACCAGCTCCCGCAGTTTCGGATCCAGGGGACTGGCATCGACGACCCGCTCGAGCTGACCCATCGCTCTCGAAGCCTCGGGAAGGACCTTGTGGTAGTCGAGTCTCACGGTCGGATCCCTTTCAGTAGCCGGTGAATTCCTCGGTTCGGATGTCGTCCTCGTCGACGCCGGAATCGACAAGCATCGTTCGGAGTCCCTGGACCATGCCGGGCGGGCCGGTCAGGTAGTAGATCGCGTTGGCCACGCCGTCGAGGTGGCGCGTCAGCATCGCGGCATCGATATGGCCGCGCTCGCCCGCCCAGGGCTCCCCGTCGTCCAGCCCTGACATCGTGGGAACGAACGACAGGTTGGCGTCCCGGTCCGCCAGCGCGCGGAACTCATCGAGGAATGCCGCGTCCCGGGGTCGACGATTCGCGTAGAACAGGATCACCGGGTACGGCAGGCCGCCGTCGTGGACCGCCTCGACAAGGATGCTCCGGAACGGGGTGATGCCGATGCCGCCGGTGAGCACCACGGCCGGTCGGCTGGCGTGATGCAGGCGGAGATCGCCGAACGGCCCTTCGATCCTGACGCGGGTGCCGAGCGGGATCGTCGAGAGGACGCGCTTGAACGCGGTGTCCCGCAACCTGGTCGTGACCATGATCACGTCCTCGCTCGGGGCGCTGGAGACCGAGAAACCGCGCGTGTCGCCCTCGCCGTCGGTCTCCGGCGGCTCGAGCAGCGTGATGTCGATGAACTGGCCCGCCCGGAAGGACCAGTCGACGGGCTTCGCAAAGCGGAACGCCATCGTCCGGTCGGCGACGGCGGCGCGGTCGATGAGTGGCGTCTCGAAGACGGGCCAGGCCACAGCAGCAGTCATTTATCAGGTCTCGTCGAGGTGGGCGTCGACGATGATGGCGGCGCCGGCGAATAGCCGCGAGATCGGGCA
>JAICUV010000005.1 GCA_025935655.1 Chloroflexota bacterium
CGGCGTGACGGCCGGTACGCGCTCCACGCGCCGGGCAGCGAGACCGAGAACGACGAGGCGGCGATCACGGGTCGGGCCGTGGCGCGCGATGACGACGCCGAGCTCCGCGCCGCCGCCGCCGCGGCGATGCCGTTCGAGGTCCCCGCGGATCACGCCCTGTTCGAGCTCGGGATCGGGACCGTGCTGTGGGCCGAGTACGCCGACCCGCCGGCGTTCCCGCCCACCTATCACCGCTGGCCGCCACGCGGCTGAGCGCCCGGGCCGCGTTCGTCGCACGCGCGCAACGGAACGCGCGGGACCGGCGGTCCGTCCGATCCGGCCCGCGTGGTTCAGTCCCACCATGCCCGACTTCGCCCGGATCCTGTTCCCCGATACGCCCATCCTGGAGATCCTCCTGCGCGGGTCGCTGACGTACCTCGTCCTGTTCACGCTGCTCCGGCTCACCTTCAACCGGTCGTCGAGCTCGATCGGCGTCACCGACCTCCTGGTGATCGTGCTCATCGCGGACGCGGCGCAGAACGCGATGGCGGGCCAGTACACATCGTGGACGGACGGGATGCTCCTCGTCGCGACGATCGTCGGCTGGGCCTACGGCATGGACTGGCTGGCGTATCGGTTCCCCGGGACGCTCGGCCGCTTCGTCCACCCGGCGCCGCGCGTACTCGTGCGCGACGGCCATATCGTGCGGCGCACCCTCGACCGCGAGCTCATCAGCGACGCGGAGCTCATGACCCAGCTCCGGCTCCAGGGCGTCGAGGACGTCGCGGACGTCAAGCTGGCGGCGATGGAAGGCAACGGCGAGGTCAGCGTGATCAAGCGCGAAGAGAACGCGGGATAGCCCGCCCCGGGAGCGCCACACGGCGCGCAAGCGCCCCCGGCGCGACCGCGTGACCCGACGCGCCCGACGGCAGCGGGCGACATTCGGCCCGCGCCGGGGCGGCCGGACGGACCGGGCGCCACCGCTGCGCACCCTTCAGCCTAGGGTTCCAGACCGCAGCGACGGCCGCTCCCGCGACGTCGCGTCCCGGCGCGCCCCGCGCCGACACCTCGAGGAGCCCCATGTCCGGCACGTCGCTCCACACCATGGGCCAGCAGCACGACCGCCGCAGCTGGGCCGAGCCGTGGAAGATCAAGATGGTCGAGCCGCTCAAGGTCACGACCCGCGAACAGCGGCTCGCGGCGCTCGACGAGGCCGGCTGGAACACGTTCCTCATCCGGAGCGACGACGTCTACATCGACCTGCTCACGGACTCCGGCACGAGCGCGATGAGCGATCGCCAGTGGGCCGGGATGATGCTCGGTGACGAGGCGTACGCCGGGAGCCGGAACTTCTACCACCTGGAGGCCGCGGTCCAGCGGTTCTACGGGTACCGGCACGTGGTGCCGACCCACCAGGGACGGGGCGCGGAGCACCTCATCAGCCAGGTGCTGATCGAGCCGGGCGACCACATCCCCGGCAACATGTACTTCACGACGACCCGGGAGCACCAGGAGAAGGCCGGCGGGACCTTCCACGACGTGATCGTCGACGAGGCCCACGACCCCGAGGCGCTGCTCCCGTTCAAGGGCAACGTGGACCTGGACAAGCTGCGCGCCCTCATCGACGAGGTGGGCGCGGACCGGATCCCCTACGTGAGCCTGGCCGGGACCGTGAACATGGCCGGCGGCCAGCCGGTCTCGATGGCCAACGTGCGCGCCATCCGCGAGCTGTGCGAGCCGCTGGGCATCAAGGTGCTGCTGGACGCCACCCGGATGGTCGAGAACGCGCTGTTCATCCAGGAGCGCGAGCCCGGCTACGCGGACCGGTCCATCGCCGAGATCCTGCTCGAGTTCTGCTCCTACACCGACGGCGCCTGGATGTCCGCGAAGAAGGACAACCTCGTCAACATCGGCGGCTGGCTGGCGGTCAACGACTGGGACACGTTCGAGGAGCTGCGCAACCTCGTGGTCGTGTTCGAGGGACTCCACACCTACGGTGGCCTCGCGGGCCGCGACATGGAGGCGCTCGCGATCGGCATCGAGGAGGCCGTCCAGGACGAGCACGTCCGATCGCGCGTGGGGCAGGTGCGCTACCTCGGTGAGCTGCTGGAGCAGTGGGACATCCCGATCGTCCGCCCGATCGGCGGCCACGCGGTGTTCCTGGACGCCAGGCGGTTCTACCCGCACCTGGAGCAGGACCTGTTCCCGGGGCAGACGCTTGCCGCGCAGCTCTACCTGGACTCCGGTATCCGGTCGATGGAGCGGGGGATCGTGTCCGCCGGTCGCGACCCGAAGACGGGCGACCACAAGCGGCCCAGGCTTGAGCTCACGCGGCTCACGATCCCGCGTCGCGTGTACACCCAGGCCCACATGGACGTCGTCGCGGAGTCGGTGAAGGCCTGCTACGACGACCGGGAGCGAGCGCGGGGCCTCGAGATGGTCTACGAGCCGAAGTACCTGCGCTTCTTCCAGGCGCGATTCACGCCGATCGCGTAGCCGCGACCGCGCGCCGGCGCGCGGTCGCATCGCGGGACGAGGGACGGGCCGCCGGTGGCCGCTGGCGGCCCCCCTGGGCCCCCGGGCGGGCTGGTAGCATCCGGGCGCCATGGCGCGCCCACCGCTCCCGCCCCTCGAGGCCTTCGTCGGCGACCTGCTCACCGACCGGGTGCGGGTCAGGACGCTCGTCGCGGGGTCCGCGGCGCTGTTCGCGGCCGGGCTGGACCCGCGCATCTGGGCGCCCCAGCTGACCACCGTGCAGGCCGCCGTCCGGGCCCAGCCGGGCCTCGACGCGGCGATCCTGCTCAACGGCCTCGCCGCCGCGATCGTCCTCCTCGTCGGCGGCGCGATCGGCGACCTGTCGCGCGCGCGGCCGCTGATCCGGGGCGGCCTCGTGGTGCTGCTCGTGATGGCGCTCGCGGGCCTCGTGCTGCCGGACACCGCGGTGTTCGCGGTCGCCCGGATCGTGTCCAACCTCGCGGCCTCGATCGTGTTCCCGGTCGCGCTCGCCTCGATCGCCATCGCGTACACGGGGATCGCGCGCGCGACCGCGATCGGCATCGGCTACGCGGCGTTCGGGGCGGGCCAGGCCCTGATGCCCGTGCTGCTCACCGTGGTCCCCGGCAGCTACCTGCCGGGGTTCGCGGCCGAGGTCGTCGCGGCCGCCGTCGCCATCCGGCTCGCCTGGGGGTCCGCGTTCGAGCTCCCGCACCCGCGGCCGGCGGAGCGCCCGTACATCGTGGGGACCGCGCTGTGGGCCAGCGGGATCGTGGCGCTGGCCACGGGCCTGCTCTGGCTCGGCGCCGGGCTCACGAACCCGATCCGCCTGGGCATCATCGCCGTGGGCCTGCTGCTCCTGGGCGGCTATCTCGCGTTCGAGCGCCGCCGGCGCATCCTGCAGCCGGAGCGCATCCGGGTGGAGCGCCGGCCGGTCACCGTGGCGCTGTTCGCGGGGCTGGTCATCGCCGTCGCGCAGAACATCCCCATGGCCCAGCTGCCCAACTACTTCGGCGTGATCATGGGCTACGGCCCGCTGTTCGGGGTTGTCGCGGTCGCCCCGCTGTTCCTCGCCCTCGTCCTGGCAGGCCCCGTCGCCGGGTACCTGCTCGCCCGGGTGTCCCCGCGCGCGCTCGTGGGCGGCGGAATCGCGGCCATCGGCATCGGCAACCTCGCGATGGCGCTGATCATCGGACGGGATGCGAGCTACATCGGGTTCGTGCTCCCGCTGGTCATCATCGGTGGCGGCTTCGTCATCGCGACCACCGTGCGCACGGCGATCATCTTCGCGAGCGTCCCGCGCGGCCTCCCCGCGACGGCCGCGGCCATGAACGAGGCGTCGCTCCAGGTGGGGGCACGCGCCGGGATCCTCGTCTCGACCGCGATCATCGGCCAGGTCGGCCTCTCGACCCTCGACGCCGCGCTCGCCCAGTCGGGCGTGAGCGCCGACGTGGCCGCGGCCCAGCACGACCAGTTCTCGGGCCTGCTCGCCGTGTTCGGGACACCCGCGTTCTCCTCGCTCATCGGCGCGGTCCAGCCCGGTGACGTGGCGGGCTACGCGGACGCGTACGTCGCGGGCGTCCGTGCCGCCCTGACGCTCGGCGGCACGGCCGCGCTCATCGGCGCGGCCATCGCGTGGGCCGTCCTCGGGCGCCGCGACCCGCTGACGTCGGTGTACGAGCATCGGGACGAGCGGCTGCCCGCAGACGGCGTCGCTTGACACGCCCGGCGTCCGGGCGCGCTAATGACGGCCCGGGCCGCGCACGGCGGCTCCACCGGCCTGGAGGAACGGTTGCCCCATGACGGCCGAACCCGTGCTCCGCTCCACGCGCGCCGGCGACGGCGGCCGGATCCTCGTGCTCACGCTGGCGCGCGCCGGCGCGCTCAACGCCATCGACAACGCCCTGCTGCGCGCGCTCCACGCGGCGCTCGACGAGGTCGACGCGCAGCTCGCCGGCGACCGGCTGGCGGTCCGCGCGGTCGTCGTGGCCGGGGAGGGTGGCCGGGCGTTCTCGACCGGGATGGACCTCAAGGAGCGGGCGACGTTCGACGACGAGGCCCTGCGGGCCCAGCGGCACGAGATCGTGCGCCTGGTCACGCGGATCCACGAGCTCCCCGTGCCCGCGATCGCGGCGGTCGAGGGGTTCGCGCTCGCCGGCGGGTTCGAGCTCGCGCTGGCCTGCGACCTCGTCGTCGCCTCACGGGACGCCGTCTTCGGCCTGCCCGAGGTGGGCGTCGGCGTGTTCCCGGGCGGTGGTGGCACCCAGACGCTCACCTGGGCCGTGGGGCCGGCCCGCGCCCGCGACGTCGTGCTCACGGGCCGCAGGCTCACCGCGGACGAGGCGGAGCAGTGGGGGATCGTCGCCCGGGTCGTGGAGCCGCGCACGGCCGCGGAGGCGGCGATCGCGCTCGCGGAGCGGGTCGCGGCGGGCGCCCCGATCGCGGTCCGCCAGGCCCGTCGCGCGATCGCCACGGCGCACCGCTCGCTGGCCGAGGGCGTGGCGGGGGAGGACGCGCTGTACGAGGATGTCCTCGTGTCCGCCGACCGCCGGGAGGGCTTCGCGGCCTTCGCCGCGAAGCGGGCGCCACGGTTCGAGGGCCGCTGAGATGCCGGTGATCGCGGAGCGCCCGCACGGGCCGGACTGGGACGCGAACCGCGAGGCCAACCTCGCCCTCGTCGCGGAGCTGCGGGACCGCCTCGCCCTCGTCCAGGGGGGCGGTGGCGCCGACGCCGTGGCGAAGCACCGGTCGCGCGGCAAGCTTCTCGCCCGGGAGCGGATCGGCCGGCTCGTGGACCCGGGCACGCCGTTCCTGGAGCTCAGCCCCCTCGCCGCGTGGGACCTGTACGACGGCGACGCGCCCTCGGCGGGGATCGTCACCGGGATCGGCCTCGTGGGCGGTCGCGAGGTCGCGATCGTCGCGAACGACGCCACGGTCAAGGGCGGCACGTACTTCCCGATGACCGTGAAGAAGCACCTGCGGCTGCAGGAGATCGCGGCCGAGAACCGGCTCCCCTGCGTGTACCTCGTCGACAGCGGCGGCGCGTTCCTGCCACTCCAGGACGAGGTCTTCCCCGACCGCGACCACTTCGGGCGGATCTTCTACAACCAGGCCAACCTGTCCGCGGCCGGGATCGCGCAGATCGCCGTCGTCATGGGCTCGTCCACCGCGGGCGGCGCCTACGTCCCCGCGATGAGCGACGAGACCGTGATCGTCCGCGGCACCGGCACGATCTTCATCGGCGGCCCGCCGCTGGTGAAGGCCGCCACGGGCGAGGAGGTCTCGGCCGAGGACCTCGGCGGCGCGGACGTCCACACGCGGATCAGCGGCGTCGCCGACCACTTCGCGGACGACGATGAGCACGCCCTCGCGATCGCGCGCGGGATCCTGGACCACGTGCCGGTCAGGCGGCCCCCGCTCCCGTGGGAGGTCCCGCCGGTCCGCGAGCCGCTGTACGACCCGGAGGACCTGTACGGGATCGTGCCCGCCGACCTGCGCACGGCGTTCGACGTGCGCGACGTCATCGCGCGCATCGTGGACGGCTCGGAGCTGGACGAGTTCAAGGCCCGCTACGGCACGACGCTCGTCACCGGGTTCGCGCGGATCTTCGGCTACCCGGTGGGCATCGTGGCCAACAACGGGATCCTGTTCTCGGAGTCCTCGCTCAAGGGCGCCCACTTCATCGAGCTGTGCGCGAAGCGCCGGATCCCGCTCGTGTTCCTCCAGAACATCACGGGCTTCATGGTGGGCCGCGAGTACGAGAACCGGGGCCTCGCCCGCGACGGCGCCAAGATGGTGATGGCCGTCGCGAACGCGCGGGTGCCCAAGTTCACGGTCGTGGTGGGTGGCTCGTTCGGGGCAGGCAACTACGGGATGGCCGGGCGCGCCTTCTCGCCTCGCCAGCTGTGGATGTGGCCCAACGCGCGGATCAGCGTCATGGGCGGCGCCCAGGCGGCGTCCGTCCTGCTCCAGGTCAGGCTCGACAACCTCGCCCGCGAGGGGAGGACGATGACCCCCGACGAGCAGGCGGCGTTCATGGCGCCGACCCTGGAGATGTACGAGCGCCAGGGCTCGCCGTACCACTCCACGGCCCGCCTGTGGGACGACGGCGTGATCGACCCGGTCGACACCCGTCGGGTCCTCGGCCTCGGCCTTGCCGCCGCCGTGCGCAACGCCCCGATCCCGGAGACGTCGTTCGGCGTCTTCCGGATGTAGCGGGACGGCGGGTGTTCTCGTCGGTCCTCGTCGCCAACCGGGGCGAGATCGCGCTGCGGGTCATGCGGACCTGCGCCCGGCTCGGGATCCGGACGGTCGCCGTGTACTCCGACGCCGACGCGCGGTCGCCGCACGTCCGCGCCGCCGACGCCGCCGTGCGCCTCGGGCCCGGGCCGGCCGCCGAGTCCTACCTCCGCGGCGACCTCGTGATCGAGGCCGCGCTCGCGACCGGCGCGGAGGCGATCCACCCCGGGTACGGGTTCCTCGCCGAGAACGCGTCGTTCGCGGAGGCCGTGCTCGCGGCCGGGCTCGCGTGGGTCGGGCCGCCACCGGCGGCGATGCGCGCGCTCGGCGACAAGTCGCGGGCGAAGGCGCTCGCGATCGCGAACGACGTCCCGGTGCTGCCGGGGTTCCACGACGAGGGGGCGACGGACGACGTGCTCGCCGCGGCCGCGCCCGGCGTGGGGTTCCCGCTGCTCGTCAAGGCCAGCGCGGGCGGCGGCGGCCGGGGGATGCGGCTCGTCCGCGATCCCGGCGAGCTGCCGTCGGCCGTCGCGGCCGCCCGGCGCGAGGCGCAGGCCGCGTTCGGCGACGACCGGCTGCTCCTGGAGCGCTATGTCGAGCGGCCGCGCCACGTCGAGATCCAGCTGCTGGGCGACGAGGCGGGCACCCTCGTCCACCTCGGCGAGCGGGAGTGCTCCATCCAGCGGCGCCACCAGAAGCTCGTCGAGGAGTCGCCGTCCCCGGCGCTCACGCCGGCGATCCGGGCCGCGATGGGCGAGGCCGCGCTGCGGCTCGCGCGCGCCGCGGGCTACGCCAACGCGGGCACCTGCGAGTTCCTGCTCGACGAACGGGGCGCGTTCTTCTTCCTCGAGGTCAACGCGCGCCTCCAGGTGGAGCACCCGGTCACCGAGGCCGTCACCGGGCTCGACCTCGTCGAGCAGCAGCTCCGCGTCGCCGCCGGCGAGCCGCTGGGGTTCGGGCAGGGGGACGTGCGGCTGGACGGACACGCCATCGAGGTGCGCGTCGTCGCGGAGGACGCGGCGGCCGGGTTCCTGCCGGCGATCGGCCGGATCACCGCGTTCGCGATCCCGGACGGGGTACGCGTGGACACCGGCGTCGAGGCCGGGACCGTCGTCTCGCCGTTCTACGACTCGCTCGTGGCGAAGGTGATCGCGCACGGACCCGACCGCGGAACGGCGATCGACCGCCTCGCCGACGCGCTGGACGAGCTGCGCCTCGACGGCGTCGCCTCCAACCTTGACCTGCTGGCGGCCGTGCTCGCGGAGCCCGCGTTCCGCGCCGGCGACCTGCACACGGGCTTCCTCGAGGAGCACCGCCTCGTCGAGGGCCTGCGGGCCGTGCCGCCCGAGGCCATCGCCGCGGCCGCGGCGGTGCGCTCGTTGCCCCCGGTGCGACCCGCGACCGATGCATCGGAGCCCGCGATGGCCACGCCCTGGGCGGCCGGACGGCCATGGCGGCTGGCGGGCGTCGGGGAGCCATCGTGGTGGCTCGCGGGCGGCTCGCGGGTTCGCGCCGCGGTCGACGTCGATGGCGCGGAAGGCGTGGCACGCGTCGCACGCATCGCGGTCGGTGACGCGGCGTTCGTGGTCCGGCGCACCGACGACGGCACCGGCGACGCGACGCTGCGCCTCGGCGACCGGGTCGTTGGCGTCCGGCCCTCGACCGGACGCCGGCTCGTGGACACGGTGCTCGTGGACGGGCGTGCCCATCGCGTCCGCCCCGCGCCGCCGCCGTCGCGCGAGGCCCGAGTGGACGTCGCGCTGGCCGGGGGCGCCATCGCCGCGCCGATGCCGGGCCGCATCGTCCGGATCCATGTCGGACCGGGCGAGCTCGTGGAGGCCACCCAGCCGCTGCTGGTCCTGGAGGCGATGAAGATGGAGCACGTGATCGAGGCGCCGAGCGCCGGACGGGTGGCACGCCTCCTCGTCGCGGTCGGCGACCAGGTGGCGAGCGGCGCCCCCCTCGCGACGATGGCGGACGATACGCCCGCGCCCGAACCGGCCACCGCGACACCGAACGAGGAACCCGAGCGATGACGATGCCCGAGCGGGTCACGATCGTCGAGGTCGGCCCGCGCGACGGCCTCCAGAACGAGGCCGCCCGGATCCCGACCGCCGCCAAGGTCGCGTTCATCGACCGGCTCAGCGCCGCCGGCCTGGGCGTGATCGAGGCGACCTCGTTCGTGCACCCGCGGGCCGTGCCCCAGCTCGCCGACGCGGACGAGGTCCTGCCCGCGATCGCACGTGCGCCCGGCGTGCGCTACCCGGTCCTCGTGCCCACGCGGCGCGGGCTGGAGCGTGCCATCGCCGCGGGCGCCGACGAGATCGCGGTGGTCATCGGCGCGACCGATGCGTTCAACCGGGCGAACCTCAACCGGACCGTGGACGGGGCGCTCGCGGACGCGGCCCTCGTGGTAACCGCCGCCAGGGCTCGCGGCATGCGGGTCCGCGGCTACGTCTCGGTCGCCTTCGGGTGCCCGTACGAGGGCGAAGTCCCTCCCGGGACAACGGCCGCGGTCGCTGGTCGGTTGCTCGCCCTCGGCGCGGACGAGATCAGCCTCGGCGACACGATCGGCGCCGCGACACCGGGTGACGTCCACCGCGTGCTGGACGCGGTGCTCGCGGTCACGGACGCCGGCCGCCTCGGCCTCCACGCCCACGACACGCGGGGCCAGGCGCTGGCCAACGTGTACGCGGCCCTGGAGCGGGGCGTCACGATCGTCGACAGCTCGGCGGGCGGCCTCGGCGGCTGCCCGTTCGCCGGGCCGGGCGCCGTCGGCAACCTCGCCACCGAGGACCTCGTGTACTTCCTCGACGGGCTGGGGATCGCACACGGCGTCTCGCTGGAAGGCGTGATGGAGGCCTCGGCGTTCATCGCCGGCCACCTGGGCCACGGCCTGCGGAGCCCGACCCACCTCGCGGGCGGCCGGCCGCGCACCAGGCCGCTGCCGGGAACGGATCCGCCGCCCGCGGTGTAGAGACGGCGACCCACGCCGCCGCCGGAGACCACCCGATGCGACCAGCCCACCCGCCCGCCGTCCGCCTGCCCGCCACATTCGCCGCGGTGCTGCTGACGCTCGCGCTCGCCGTCGCGCCGGTCGCGGCCAAGGAGTTCGAGGAGGCGCGCCTCGACGCGCCGATCCCCATGGGCCTGCCGGGCGGCACGGAGATCCAGGTCGGGGTCACGGTGACCGCCATGTCGCCGGATGGCCCGCTGCCCGTCGAGGGGACGCCGATGTACCTGCGGCTCACGGGCCGCGATGGCGAGACGACGCGCGCGGCCGGCGCGGCGGACCGCGTCGCGGGGCACTACACGTTCCGGATCGTGATCCCGGCGGGCGGCGCGCGGGAGATCGAGATCGGGATCCACGGCAGCTCGGACCTGCCGATCCGGTTGGCCGGCGAGGACCCGTTCGCGTTCGGCGGGGTCACGGCCCGCACGGCACAGCTCGCACCGCCGCTCGCGCCGGCCATCACGCCCCTGCCGCGCCCCGCGACCGCGGTCCCGCCTGCCGAGGCGTCCGCGGCGGCGCCTGCCACGGCGTCCTCCGGGCCGCTCGCGCCGGTGACGCTCCTTGCGCTGGTCGCCGGTGCCCTCGCGCTCGTGGCCGCGGCGCGGGCGATGCGGGCGCGCCGGCCACGGGTCGCGCGTGACGCTGCCTGACGGGACCGCCGACGGCGCTCCCGACCCGGCCGAGGTCGCCCTCGTGGCGCGCGCACGGGCCGGGGATCCCGACGCGTTCGGCGACCTCGTGACGATGCACCAGGGGGCGGCGTTCCGGGTCGCCTACGTGCTCACGGGCTCGTCCGCGGACGCGGAGGACGCGGCGCAGGAGGCGTTCGTCAAGGCGTACCTCGCGCTCGACCGGTTCCGCGCGGATGCCCCGTTCCGGCCGTGGCTGCTGGCGATCGTGGGGAACGAGGCGCGCAACCGCGTCCGGTCGCGCGTGCGCCGCGAGGGCCTCGCCGAGCGGGCGCTGCACGCCGTCCGCGGCGGACCCGCGCACCGGGCGCCGGAGGGCGGGGTCGCTCCCGGCGCCGCGGCCGTGACGCCGTCCCCCGAGCTGGAGGCGCTCGCCGGGGAGACGCAGGCCGAGGTCCGCGCCGCGCTGGCGACCCTCCGCGAGGACGAAAGACGCGTCGTCGCGTGCCGGTTCCTCCTCGGGCTCAGCGAGCGGGAGACCGCGGCCACCCTCGGCATCCCCGAGGGCACGGCGAAGTCGCGCCTCCACCGCGCCCTCGCCCGGATGCGCGAGACGCTCGAGGCGGCCGGGACCACGGCGGAGGCGACACGATGACCACGCTCGACGACGCGGCCGTCGCGCGCCGCCTGGAGGCTGCGGCCGTGGACGCCGCGTGGCCCGCGCCCCCGGACCTGCGCGCCGCGGTCCTCGCCCGGATCGCCACGCCGGACGCGCCGCCGGCCCCGGACCTCCGCGACGGCGTGCTGGACCGGATCCGCCGACGCCGCGCCGCCGGCCGCCGGACGCTCCGGCCCCTGCTCCTGGGCGTGCTGCTGCTGCTCGCCCTCGCCGGGGTCGCGGCCGGGCTCGGGTTCCGCCTGCCTGGCGTCGTCATCGAGCGTGTCGCAACGACGCCGCCCCCCGGCTCGAGCCTGGACCTCGGCAGCCCGGTGCCATTGGCGGACGCCCTCGGGAGCGCGGTGCCGCGTGTCCTCGTGCCCGCCGCGCTGCCCGCGCCGGGGACCGCGTGGGTGCTCGGCAGCGGCGACCGCAGGCTGGTCACGCTCGCCTGGCGCGCGGGCCCCGGCGAGCCGACCCTCCCCGGCTCCGACCTCAAGCTGACCGTGATGGCCGTCCCGGGGTCCGTGGACGACGAGCTGCTCCACAAGCTGGCCGGCCCGGACACCAGGATCGACCCCATCGAGGTCGACGGTGACCGCGGCTGGTGGCTCTCCGGTGCGCCGCACCAGATCCTCGTCGCCCGCCCGGGTGGCGACATCGAGCTCCTGCGCCCTTCGCTTGCCGGCGACACGCTCCTGTTCGTGCGCGACGGGACGGTCTACCGGCTCGAGTCCGCGCTGGGCAAGGACGCGACGCTCGACATCGCGCGCTCGATGCCCTGACCGGAGGGGAAAGGGGCGATCCCGGCCATGACGCACGCCCGGCGGGGGTTGAGCGTCCCCTGGTACCGGCTGAGGCCGCTCGGTCGCGGCGTGGTAGCGTCCGCGAGCCGGAGAGGACCGGTGTGATGGGGAGACGGACATGGCAGGCAGCGGCACGCGCGACGATCCCTGGCAGCTGGCCACGGCCAACGGCGGCTCGGCGTACACGATGTGGCGCGACGAGGCCGCGGACCCACCCCTCCTCGTGTGCATGGTCGGGTCCACGAAGCTCACCTATCACCTGCAGGCGATCGAGGACCTCCACGCATGGCTCGTCGGTCAGGGCGACTGGGTGGAGCTCGGCGGGGCGGACGAGCAGAAGCCGGCAGCCGACGGCACCGTCGAGGCGTGGGGCCGGTCTGCCGACAACCCGATCGGGGGCTGGTATGGGACGCGCAAGGGCTACCGTGGGCGGTTCGGTGTCTACCTGCCGCCGCTGCTCGAGGCGCTCGGCCTCGTGGAGCTGGAGCACAACCCGCGCAATAACCGCGTGCGCGCCCGCCGAGCTCGCTGAGGCGCACCGCGGGCCGCTCTCAGGCGGCTCCGAGCCACAGAGGGCATGCTTGTGGCGATGACGACCGACCGAAACCGAGCTGAGCCCACCGCCGCCCGACCACGACCCGCGGAGGAGCGAGCGCGCCTCGCCCAGGAGGGTCGCACCACCCGCCGCGTGGCCGTGGCCGCGCTCGTGCTCGCCCTCGTGGGCGTCGGCATCGCCGCCGTCAGGTTCCTCGTGCCCGCGGCCGGCTCGTGCCAGCAGGCGTCGTGGGACGTCCGCCCCGCCGAGGCTGACCTGCCCGAGGGCTTCACGCTCAGCGTCGCCCAGTACGACATCAACCGCCAGCAGGTGACGTTCCTCGGGCCGGTCCCTGCAGACGAGACCACGGCCCAGGGCGTGGTCTACGTCACGGTCACCTGCTTCGACGAGGGTGCCGCGGACGCGGTCTCGCGCTCGGAGCAGGCGGCCCGCGACGCCAACCAGGCGGTGACGAAGCGGGACGACCTGGGCGACGGCGGGTTCGCCGCGACCGACGAGAACGGCTCCAACTTCATCCAGCTGCGCCACCACGACGTCGTCGTGTATCTCGCCGCGTCGTCGGACGTGGCCCAGTCCGACGTCGACACCCTCGCGTCGGCCTACGACAAGGCGCTGGGCGGCGACGGCGGCGCGATCGCCATCGGCACGCTGGATCCCGGCGCCAGTGCCTCGGAGGAGCCGGTCGCGAGCGACCTGCCCAGCGACGAGGCGCCGTCCCAGGCCGCGGCCCCGGCGCTCGAGGCGCGCCTGCCGAAGGAGGTCAGTGGGACGCCGCTGACGGTGAGCTCCATGCTCGGTACCGACCTGCTTGCCGACGACCCCACGAGCCGCGCGATCACGGCGGCGCTGCGCGCCGAGGGCAAGACGCCGGCAGACCTCACCTTCGCCCAGGCGTCGGACGACAGCCAGGCCCTCGACCTGTCGATGTTCGCGGTGGCGGTGGACGGCCTGTCGGACGCGAAGACCAAGGCCCTCGTGCTCGACTCCTTCCTGTCCGCGGCCGGCTCCGGCGTGACGCAGTCCACGGTGACGCTCGGCGGCAGGACGCTCACCAAGGTCGACTTCGGCGACGCCGGGTCGGTCAACTACGTCCTGGCGGAGGACGGCGCCGTCGTAGTGTTCACGACGTCGGACGAGGCGATCGCGTCGGCGACGGCCGCCGCGCTTCCCTGAGCCGGCCGCGGCCGACCACACCGCACCACACCGCACCGTCACCACACCCCGGCGTGAGATGATTCCTGCAAGGTTGCGATCGCATGATCACGGCAGACGTGCAACTGAGGTTGGAGGGAGCCGATGCGCGAGACGCTGGTCGCCTGGGCGGGCGACTGCCGCGTTCGGGGTGAGGTCGACCTGGGGGACGGTCGCCTCTCGGACGAGGTGAACGAGGGAGACCTGCTCACGTTCTTCGGCGTGACGCTGGAGGCGATCGAGGACGGCCACGAGGTCGCCGTCGACGAGCTGGAGGTGGAGCGCCGCGAGCTGCACCTGATCGAGGTCGAGGGGCGCCAGGGCGACCCCGGGCGCCGGCTGCGCACGATCGTGGAGCCCGTGCGCCTCGAGATCGGGCCGTTCCGCGTCACCGGCAACCTGCACCGCTCCCCGGCGGCGCAGCCGCTCGCGGCCCTCACCCGTCACCAGCGGTTCGTGCCCGTGACGGATGCCTACCTCGACCTCCTGGACGGATCCCGGCCCACCCGGTCGCTCCCCGTGCTGCTGGTCAACCGGGAGCTCGTGCGCAAGAGCGAGCCGCTCGCCCAGATCGCGGTCTGGGCAGACGATGCCGCCGCGGCTGCCGCGACCGACGCCACCCAGGCGAGCGCATCCCCGGCCTGAGCGCCGCACCCGCGGGCGGGCTCCGCCCGCCGCGTCGTCGCCCGTCACGCGCGCGTCACCGTTGCCGGGCACGCTCGTGCCCGCGATGATCACCGCCATGGCCGCCGATACCGCCCCGATCCTCGTCGTCGACGACGACCCGAAGATCGTCGCGCTCGTCCGGATGTATCTCGAGCGCGAGCTGTATGCCGTGGTCACGGCCGGCGACGGCCGGACCGCGCTGCGCCTCATCGAGGAGGCGGCCCCCCGGCTCGTCGTCCTCGACCTCATGATCCCCGAGGTCGACGGGCTGGCCGTGATCCGCCGTGCGCGCGAGCTGGGCGACGTCCCGATCCTCGTCCTCTCGGCCCGCGGCGCCGTCGGAGACCGGATCCTCGGCCTCTCGGAGGGCGCCGACGACTACCTGCCCAAGCCGTTCAGCCCGGCGGAGCTCGTGGTCCGGGTGCGCACGATCCTCCGTCGCGTCGAGGGCCGGAGGGGCGCGGTCGGCCCGGGCGTGGTCCTCGTCGTGGACGACCTGGTCCTCGACCCGGCCCGCCACGCGGCGACGGTCGGCGGCACGCCCGTGACGCTGAGCGCCCTGGAGCTGCGGCTGCTCACCGCGCTCCTCGAGGCCGACGGGCGGGTTCTCACCCGGGACCGGTTGCTGGACGCCATCCACGGCGAGGGTGAGGGCGACGTGACCGACCGCGCGATCGACCAGTACGTGAAGCGGCTGCGGGAGAAGCTGGGCGACGACCCGGCCGAGCCGCGCTATGTCGCCACCGTCCGCGGCGCCGGCTATCGGGCGGCGGGGCCCGTCACGCGTCGGACGGGCTGATGGCGACGCCGCGCTCGCGTGACCGGATCTGGGTCCGGTTCCTCGTCGCCGCGCTCGTGGTGGCGGCCACCGCGCTGTGCGTCGTCGCGATCGGGGTGCTCCAGGTGGGGGCGTCGTCGTTCGCGGCGCTGATGATGGCCGCGGGCGAGAGCGCCGACCACGCCCACGCGATGTTCGACGAGAGCGTGGCGGTCGTGTTCGGGCTGGCGGCCGTGCTCGCCGGGCTCGTGTCGCTCGCCGTCGCGATGCTGCTCGCGCGGCGCCTCGCCCGCCCGGTGGAGCGGATCGCGGACGCGGCCCGGCGCCTCGCGGACGGCGATCTGGACGTCCGCGTCCCGGAGGAGGGCCCCCAGGAGCTGCGCGACCTCGCGGCGGCGTACAACGCGATGGCCGCCCGGCTCGCGGAGCAGGAGATGGTCCGCCGCGAGTTCATCGTCAACGCGGCCCACGAGCTCCGGACGCCGCTGACCAACCTACAGGGGTACCTCGAGGCGCTGCGCGACGGGGTCCTGCCGCCGGACCCAGCGACGTTCGACTCGCTGCGCGAGGAGGTCGACCGGCTGACCCGGCTGGCGGCGAGCCTCGACGTGCTGGGCGGCGAGGGCGCGGAGCGCGGGCCGGCCGGCGCCGTGGACGTCGGCGCGACCGTGCGCGCGTCCGCGGACCTCGTGGCGCCGGTCCTCTCCCGTCGATCCATCGCGCTCGCCGTGGATGCGCCGGCCGGGCTCGTGGTGCATGCCCGCTCCGACGAGCTGACCCAGGTGCTCGCCAACCTGCTCCAGAACGCGGTCCGCTACACGCCCTCGGGCGGCGAGGTGCGGGTGACGGCGGCGCGCGCCGATGACGGCGTCCGGGTCACCGTCGCGAACACCGGGCCCGGGATCCCGCCCGACGACCTGCCCCGCGTCTGGGAGCGCTTCTACCGGGTGGAGAAGTCGCGCGACCGGGCCCGTGGCGGGGCGGGGATCGGGCTCGCGATCGTCCGCCAGCTGGTGGAGGAGGCGGGCGGCCGGGTCGGGGCGAGCTCGGACGGGGGCTGGACGACGTTCTGGCTCACGCTCCCCGGCGGCTCCGCGCCCGCCTGACCGTGTCCACGCGCCCTATCATCGGTGTCGTCCCACAACCCGTCTAGACGGCTCCCGCACCCTTCGCCAGGAGTGACGACGAATGAAGGCGCACGCGATCAGCTTGCTCGGCACCGGCCTCATCGGGGACTTCTACACGATGACGCTCCACGGCCAGCGCGGCCGGGACCGCGTGCGCGTCGTGTACTCCCGGAGCGAGGAGCGCGGCAAGGCGTTCAGCGAGCGCTGGGACATCCCCGAGTTCACGACCGACATGGAGGCGGCGATCCGCCACCCGGAGACGGACACGGTGATCGTGGCGCTGCCCAACCACCTCCACGTCGAGGCGGTGAAGGCCGTGGCCGCGGCCGGCAAGTCCGTCCTCGTGACCAAGCCGCTGGGGCGGACGGCGGCCGAAGCGAAGGCGATGCTCGAGGCCGTCGAGGCGGCGGGCGTCTTCGGCGGCTACCTCGAGGACCTGTGCTACACGCCCAAGAGCCTCAAGGCCGTGAAGTCCGTGCGGGACGGCGCGCTGGGCGACGTGACCTGGGTCCGCTCGCGCGAGACGCACCCCGGGCCCCACAGCGCCTGGTTCTGGGACGGCCGGCTGACCGGTGGCGGCGCGATCATCGACCTCGGCTGCCACTGCATCGAGATCATCCGCAACTTCGTCGGCAAGGGGAACCGGCCGGTGTCCGTGATGTGCACGACGGACACGCTGGTCCACCCGATCGAGGACGAGGACAACGCGATCGCCCTCATCAAGTTCGAATCCGGCGCCACCGGCCAGTTCGAGGTGAGCTGGACGTTCCGGGGCGGGATGGACCTGCGCGACGAGGTGGCGGGCACGCACGGCACCATCTGGCTCAACCACTTCCTGCGCACCGGGTTCGAGATGTTCACGGCCGGCGGCAGCGGTGGCTACGTCGCGGAGAAGGCGGAGACGGCCGCGGGCTGGCTGTTCCCGGTGGGCGACGAGGTCAGCGAGCTCGGCTACGTGGACATGTTCAGCGACATGTTCAACGCGATCGACACCGGCCGCGCGCCCCAGGAGACGCTGTACGACGGCTACGTGGTCAACGCGGTCATGGACGCCTGCTACCGGTCGGCGAAGAGCGGCCGGTGGGAGCCCGTGGAGCTGTTCGAATGGCGTGGGGGAACCACGGCGCGGATCGAGGCCAAGGGCGAGATCTTCGAGGGCAGCACGGTCATCAAGCGCGAGACGCTCCCCGACGGCCGCGTGAAGCTGATCCTCAAGGACCCGTCGGGCGACTACGTCGACCGCGTGATCGCGGGCGGATGAGCTCGGGCGGGCCGCGCCTGCGCGTCCTGCCGGCGTCCGCGTGGGCCGCGACCGTCGCCGACGAGCTGCTGGACCGCCTGGCCGCGGAGCCTCGGCTGCGGGTGTGCCTGCCCACCGGCGACACGCCCGTCCCGCTCTACGCCGAGCTCGCCGCGCGTGACGCGGCCCGGTCGCCGTCGTGGGCACAGGCCACGGTCGTGTTGCTCGACGAGTGGGCGGGCCTGCCGCCGGGCGACCCCGCACGCTGCGACGTCCGGCTCCGCCGGCAGCTGCTCGACCAGCTGGCGCCGCCGCCGCGGTTCGTCCCGATCGACGTCGACGGGTCGGACGACGAAGCCGCCGCACGCGCCCACGACGCGGCGGCGCGCGGGCTCGACCTCGTGGTGCTGGGCCTCGGGATGAACGGGCACGTGGGGTTCAACGAGCCCGGGTCCCGGCCGGACGACCCGACACGGCTCGTGCGCCTCGCCGTGTCGTCGCGGGAGGCGGCCACCGCCCGCTACGGCGCCGCGCTGACGCCGACGGCGGGCATCACCGTCGGGCTGGGTCGCATCCTGGAGGCGACCGAGGTGTGGCTCCTCGTGACGGGCGAGCGGAAGGCAGACGTCCTGCGGCGCGCCCTCCGGGAGCCCGAGGGCGTGGATTGTCCCGCGTCCTACCTCCGTCGGCATCCGCGCCTGACGGTGTTCGCGGACGAGGCGGCGGTCGCAGGACCTAGGCGCCGCCGGCCTCGGGCGCCGGGAAGTGCTGCTTGAACGTGAACGCGTCGGCGGTGGGCCCGCGCTCCGTGAGGCGCCGCAGCCGCGCGAGGGCGTCGGGCACCCCCGGGATCGTCCCGGCGGGCTGCCACCACAGGACGACGGTCGGGGTGGCGCTGCGCTCGAACCACTCGAAGCGGCGCCGGAACAGCTCCCTGTGGTGGGTCGCGTAGGTGAACGCCCACAGGTCGTCGATCGAGCGCCAGACGCTGAGGTTGACGATGAACCGCGGGTCGTCCGTGAAGCGGAGCGCGGTCGCGTTGCCGTTGTCCCCCTGGAGGCGCCACACGAAGCCCGGGCTCGCCTCCGCGAGCGCGTTGATCTCGTCGAGCCGGGCCACGAAGTCCGCCATCGCCCGCCCGTCCATGGGCCCCACGGCGCGCCCGACGTTGAGCTGCGCGATCTCGTAGCCGGCCATGCGCCTCATCGTAACGGGCCGCGTCACAGTCATCGACACCGCGTCCGGATTGGCAGCCGACGCGTGACCGCTGTCCGCAGGGCAACGATCGCCCGTTCCCGGGCCGACAACCGCGCGATGGGATCTCGCCGGCCCGCTGTAACGGGGTTTGGTTGACTGTGAGGCGAGCCGACGGCGCCCCGCAGGCCCACCGCGGAACGTCAGCCGGCGGGGACCGCGACCTCGGGCATCCCGGATGGCTCGCCGGCGGGCGCCCAGCGCGCCAGCGACTCGCGCGAGAACAGCTGGTCGACGACCATCGCGGACCCGCCGATGACCCCCGCAAGGCCGCCCAGCGACGACCGCCGGATCGCCAGCTCCCGCGTCGCCAGCGGCAGCGAGCGGCCGTAGACCGCCTCCCGGATCGACGCGAGCAGCCCGTCGCCACTCTGGGCCACGCCGCCGCCGATGACGATCAGGCCGGGATTGAAGAAGTTGACGACGCCCGCGAGCATCGACCCGATCCGGCCGCCGGCCGCCTGGAGGAGTGCCGCCGCGACGGCGTCCCCCGACGACGCGGCCCGGGCGACATCCTCGGCGGTGATCGTGCCCCGCGTCTCGAGCACCGCCCGCAGCCTCGCGGAGCGGCCGTCACGCGCCGCCGCCTCGCCGTCGCGGGCGATGGCGGCGCCGCCCGCGAGCGCCTCCAGGCAGCCCGTGTTGCCGCAGCGGCAGACGATCGTCTGGTCGTCGGACACGCCGATGTGCCCGACGTCGCCGGCCGAGCCCTGCGCGCCCCGGTGGAGGCGCCCGTCCGCGATGATCCCGGCCCCGATGCCCGTCCCGACCTTCACCACGACGACGTTGTCGTGGCCCTGCGCGACGCCGCTCCGCCATTCCCCCAGCGCGAGGACATTGACGTCGTTGTCGACCCACACGGGGGCGTCGAAGCGCGCGGCCAACCGCTCCCGGACGGGGTAGCCGTCCCAGCCGGGCATGATCGGTGGCGAGATCGGGCGGCCGGTCCTGAACTCCACCGGGCCCGGGACCCCGATCCCGATGCCCCACGGACGGCCGGGCAGGCCGCGGCTCGTCGTGCGCACCTGCTCGAACAGGTCCTCGACGCGCGCGAGGGCGACGTCGGGCCCGTCGGCGATGTCCGCGGGCTCGTCGATGTGGCCGAGGATCCGCCCGTCGAGCGTGGTCACCGCGACGTCGATGGACGACGCGCCGAGGTCCGCCACGAGCACGTGGCCCGCGTCGCCGCGGAAGGCGAGCCGCCGGGGCGGGCGACCGCCCGTGGACGGCCCCGTGTCGCCCTCGACGACGAGGCCGCGGTCGAGCAGCTCGCCGACGCGCTGGGCCACGATCGAGCGCGACAGGCCCGTCCGGTCCACGAGCTCGCTGCGCGAGTGGGAGCGTCCAAGCCGCACCTCGTCCAGGACGGCGATCAGCGCGTCGAGCGCCTCGTCGGGGAGGGGACCGGGCTCACCGGGCGCAGCCACACCGGCCACGGCCCCACCGCCGTCGGCCGGGTTGCGTCTCGGGGTCGCGTCGCCGCCCACGACGCGATGCTACAGGGCGTGAAGCCCGTGTGGAAGGGACTTTTGTCCTTGACATGCCAAAGTACGATGGGGACCTGACGAACCCGCCGAGGGCCGTCGCGCGTGCGTGCACGCTGGGGGTAGGCGGCCTCACGGGCCATGCACGGACCGTCGTGCCCCACACGCACCGGTGTGGATCGGACGCACAGCGATCTAGCCGTATAGACTGGCTGCCGAGAACCACCGCCGCCCCATGCGGGCCGCCGCCACCGGAGGAGAAGCCTGATCGCCATGGCGCGCCGCAGCGACATCAGCACCGCGGTCATCGGGAGCGGGTTCATCGGCACCGTCCACATCGAGGCGCTCCGGCGCATCGGCGTGCGCGTCGCCGGGCTGCTCGAGTCGTCTCCCGAG
Source organism: Chloroflexota bacterium (assembly GCA_025935655.1). Taxonomy (GTDB): domain Bacteria; phylum Chloroflexota; class Limnocylindria; order Limnocylindrales; family CSP1-4; genus CAIXZV01. Next base: position 20,510 of record JAICUV010000005.1, read on the forward strand.
ACCGGCGCCCGACGCGCGGCCGAGCTGGGCCTGCCGAAGGCCTACGCGAGCCTGGACGAGCTCCTGGCGGACCGGGACGTCTCGGTCGTCCACGTCACCAGCCCCAACGAGCTCCACCACCCCCAGGCCAAGGCGATCCTCGCCGCCGGCAAGCACATCGTGTGCGAGAAGCCGCTCGCGATGACGAGCGTGGAGTCCGCCGAGCTCGTGGCGCTGGCGGCGGCGTCCGGCCTCGTCAACGCGGTCAACTTCAACATCCGCTGGTACCCGCTCAATCAGCACGTCGCCTCGCTCGTCGCCGACGGCGGTGTTGGCGACGTCCGGATGATCACCGGCCGCTACTTCCAGGACTGGCTCCTGTACGACACGGACTGGAACTGGCGCCTGGAGGACGACAAGGGCGGCGCGCTGCGGGCGGTGGGGGACATCGGCTCGCACTGGCTGGACCTCACGAGCTTCCTCACCGGCCTGCGCGTCGAGGCGGTCATGGCGGACCTCACGACGTTCATCCCCGTGCGCCAGAAGCCGCGCGGCGAGGTGCAGACCTTCTCGACCGAGCGCGCGGCGGACACCGTCGGCGTGGAGATCCACACCGAGGACACGGCGTCGATCCTCCTCCGGTACGAGGGCGGCGCCCGCGGCGCGGTCAGCATCAGCCAGCTTTCGCCCGGTCGCAAGAACAGCATCCTCTACCAGATCGACGGCAGCTCCTCCGCCGTCGCCTGGGATTCGGAGCAGCCGGAGCAGTTGTGGATCGGTCACCGCGACCGGCCCAACGAGCTCCTGCTCCGGAACCCGGCGCTCATGAACGCGGCCGGGGCGGCCGCTGCGCGCCTCCCGGGCGGGCACGTGGAGGGCTTCGCCGACACCTTCGGCGCGGTGTTCAGCGCCGTCTACGACGACGTCCTCGCGGGTGGCCCGTCCCCGGCACCGCGCTATGCGACCTTCGCCGCCGGCCACGAGGAGATGCTCATCGGGGACGCGGTCCTCGAGAGCAGCCGGACCGGCACCTGGGTCAAGGTCAACCGGGCCTGATGCCCCGTCACGCAGAGGAGCAGCCGCGATGAAGCTCGGCTTCCTGACCGCCCCGTTCCCGGAGACGCCGCTCATGGAGGTGGCCGACTGGGCCGCCGGCGCCGGCTTCGAGGTGCTCGAGATCGCCTGCTGGCCCAGGGCGACGGGACCCACCCGGCGATATGCCGGCACGAGCCACATCGACGTCGCGAACCTGTCTCGCGACCAGGCCCGGGAGATCCGCGCGGAGATCGAGGGCAAGGGCCTGTCGATCTCGGGGCTCGGGTTCTACCCCAACCCGCTCCACCCCGATGCCGCGCACCGCGACCAGGTCATCGGCCACCTGAAGCTGGTCATCGACGCGGCCGAGAAGATGGACGTGCCGCTCGTGAACACGTTCATGGGCGGCGACGGGGCGCTCAACCAGGACCAGAACTGGGAGCGGGCGCTCCAGGTCTGGCCGGAGATCGTGGCCTACGCGCAGGACCACGGGCGGAAGATCACGCTCGAGAACTGCCCGATGCTGTTCAGCTACGACGAGTGGCCGGGCGGCCACAACATCGCCACCACGCCGCGCATGTGGCGCCGGATCCTGGAGCAGTGGGGCGGCACGATCGGGCTCAACTTCGATCCCAGCCACCTGGTCCTCCAGATGATCGACATCCGGCGGTTCCTCGTGGAGTTCGCGCCGCACGTCCTCCACTTCCAGGCCAAGGACCTGCTCATCGACCGGGACGGGCTCTACGAGCGCGGCGTGTTCTCGATGGGCATGGGCTGGCAGATCCCGCGCATCCCGGGCCTCGGCGACGTGGACTGGAGCGTGGTGTTCGGCGAGCTCTACCGTGGGGGCTACGAGGGGGACTGCATCATCGAGCACGAGGACCGGCGCTTCGAGGGCACCGACGACAAGGTCAAGCAGGGGTTCCTCATCGCGCGCGACGTGCTCCGCCCGTACTGCCACTGACCACGACCACCACGGCCTGCCATCCGGGGGTTGACCCCCGGGGGACGGGTCAATACCATCGGTAATCGATTATCGAGGACAACCCGGCCGCATCCGTCCGGAACCCGGACCGCAACCAGGTTGGCCCTCGCTGCCCGGAGCGACATGACCCTCTCGATCGACAGCCTGACCGAACGCGACATCGCCAAGACCATCGACCACAGCCTCCTTCGCCCGGAGCTCGACGACGCGTTCGTCGAGGACGGCTGCCGGCTCGCCGCCCGGTACGACGTGGCCTCCGTGTGCGTCCGGCCGGCGGACGTGCGGCGGGCGAAGGCGATCCTGGAGGGGACGGACGTCGCGGTGGGCACGACGATCGGGTTTCCGCACGGCAACCACGAGACCGCGACCAAGGTGTTCGAGGCCCGCCAGGCCCTCGCCGACGGCGCGACCGAGCTCGACATGGTGCTCCAGATCGGCGCGCTCAAGAGTGGCCGGGACCAGGACGTCGAGGACGACATCCGCGCGGTGGTCGAGGTCGCCCACGCGGCCGGCGCGATCGTCAAGGTCATCTTCGAGAACGCCTACCTCACCGATGAGGAGAAGATCCGCGCCTGCCACCTCACCGAGGCCGCGGGTGGCGACTTCGTCAAGACGAGCACCGGCTTCGCGCCTTCCGGCGCCACCCACGACGACCTGCGGCTGATGCGCGCGAACACGAGCCCGCACGTCCGGGTGAAGGCCGCGGGCGGCGTGCGGACGCTGGACGCGCTGCTCGACGTCATGGCGCTCGGCGTGACGCGCATCGGCGCCACGGCGACCGAGGCGATCATCCTCGACTTCCGCGCGCGCAAGGCTGGCGCCAGCCCGGCGGTCGGTGCCGCCGCCGACTCGGGCGCCTACTGACATGCCCGCCACGATGACGGCCGCCAGCACCTGGCTCCACGACGCCGCGGCGGTCCTCGCCCGGCTCGAGGAGACGCAGTCGAACGCCATCGAGACCGCCAGCCAGTGGTGTGCGGAGGCGATCGCCGCGGACGGGCTGGTGCACCTGTTCGGCACCGGCCACTCCCGGATGCCGGTCGAGGAGATGTTCCCGCGCTACGGCTCCTACCCGGGCTTCAACCCGATCGTGGAGCTCTCGATGACGTTCCATACCCAGGTGGTGGGGGCGAACGGCCAGCGCCAGGCGATGTTCATCGAGCGCCAGCCCGGGCTCGCCGAGGTCATCCTGTCGAACTTCTCGTTCGGCCCGCTCGACCTCATGATCGTGTTCTCCGCGAGCGGCACGACCGCGGTGCCCGTGGAGATGGCCCGGGGCGCCAGGGCGCGCGGGCTGCGTGTCATCGCGGTCACGTCCGTGGCACAGTCCATGTCGTCGGAGCCGGAGCCCGCCGCCGGCCAGCGCCTGCTGGAGGTGGCGGACCTCGTCATCGACCTGTGCTCGCCGAGCGCCGACGCGTCGGTGCACATTGCCGGGCTGGAGAGTCCGGTCGGCCCTTTGTCCACGGTCGGCGCCGTCGCCATCGTCAACGCCATCAAGTCCCGGACCGCCGAGCTCCTCGTGGAGCGGGGCGCCATGCCGCCCGTCATCAGCCGGGCGAGCGCTGTCGGACCGGAGCGGTCCCGGGAGCTGTTCGAGGAAGCCTACCGAGAGCATGCGCGGCGACTCGCCCGTGCGATCGGCCAGCAAGGAGGTGGGTGACGCTCCAACGAGCTCGAGGGAACGGATCTCGCAGAGGGTTCGCGGCGGACCTTGCTCCATCCGGAGCTGCCGGCCGCCACAAGGAGGAGACGCTGTTCATGAAGCAACTGGGCAAGGCGCGGGCGATCGTCGCCATCGGCGCCATCACGCTCATCGCGGCCGCCTGCGGCAGCGGCGGTAGCAGCGGCGACAAGGTCGCCGTCGGCTACTCCAACGGCGGTGGCGTCGGCAACGGCTTCCGCGAGGAGCAGGTCTGCACCGCGAAGGCCGAGGCGCTCGCCTCGGGCAAGGTGTCGACACTGACGACGATCCATCGGAACACCGATGCGGCCGGCCAGCTCCAGGACATCCGTGACCTGATCGCCAAGGGCGTCAAGGCCATCGTGTTCAACCCGAACGACCCCGAGGCGCTCAACCCGGCCCTCCAGGAGGCCAAGGCCGCCGGCATCAAGACCGTGTCGGTCGACGCCTACGTCACCGATCCCGACACGTACAACCTGTACAACAACCAGGTCGAGTACGCGAAGCTCGGCGCCAAGTGGCTGTTCGACAAGCTCGGCGGCACCGGCACCGTGTACTACATGCGCGGCCTCGCCGGCCACCCGGCCGACACCGATCGCGACAAGGGCTTCAAGGAAGTCCTCAAGGACTACCCGAACATCAAGATCGTCCCGAACGCGGACGGCGTTGCGACCGGGTGGGATCCCGCGACCACGACCCAGCTGATCACCGAGTTCATCTCCAGCGGGCAGTACGACACGATCAACGGCATCTGGACCTCCGGCATGGACTCCCAGGTCGTTGACGCGATCTACGCCGCCAACAAGAAGCCCGTGCCGATCGTCGGCGCCGACCTCGGCGCGTTCGTCGGCCAGCTCACCGATCCCACCAAGTACCCCGGCCTCGAGGGCGCGGCCGTCACGAACACCGCCGCCGTCGGCGGCGCGGGCGTGAACCTGGCCCTCAAGCTCATCGCCGGCGAGAAGATCGAGACCGCGGCCGACGCGAGCCAGCCGAACACGGTCCTGCTCAAGCCGGTCCTTGCCGACAACGTCTCCGACGCCGGCAAGAAGACCCTCGACTCGTGGAAGGTCGATGGCCTCGATCCGCTGTGGCCGCTGGGCCTCAAGATCGACGGCTGGACGACCTACACCCCCGAGCAGGCCGTCGCCTGCAAGGGCCCGGGCGAGTAGCCTTTCCCGCGACACGCTGTGGGGGATCCGCCTCGGCGGGTCCCCCACTCCCTTGCCCCACGGGATGCTGATGACCCTCATCGCCACCGACCTCCTGCTGGAGGCGACGGACATCTCCAAGACCTACGGCGCGGTCGTCGCGCTCAAGTCCGCGTCCCTGGCCGTCCGGCCGGGCGAGGTCCACGCGCTCATGGGCGCCAACGGCGCCGGCAAGAGCACGCTGGTCAAGATCCTTACCGGGGCGATCCGCCCCAACGACGGACGCATCGCGGTGCGCGGTCGCGAGCGCGTCGTGCACTCCCCGGCCGAGGCCCGCCACGGCGGCCTCGTCTCCGTGTACCAGGAGCCCGCGCTCATCCCGGACCTGGACCTGCGCTCCAACCTGCGCCTCACCCAGACCCCGGTCGAGCCGTTCCGCCACTGGGTCAACGAGCTGGGGCTCCCCAACCTCGACCTCGGCATCCAGGCGCGCGAGGTGCCGCTGGCGTCGCTGCGCATCATCGACCTCGCCCGGGCGCTGGCCATCGAGCCGGACGTCCTCATGCTCGACGAGATGACCGCGGCCCTGCCCGCGAACCTCACCGAGCGGGTGCTGGAGGTCGTGGGCCGACTGCGCGGCGGAGACCGCTCGGTCATCTTCATCTCCCACCGCATGATCGAGATCGCCGCTGTGTGCGACCGCGCAACCGTGCTGCGCGAGGGCGAGACCGTCGGCGTCGTGGACGTCACCGAGGGCTCCGAGGAGCGGATCGTGGAGCTGATGCTCGGCGAGGCGGTGGACGACGTGGCCGCGACCGAGGGCCGGCCGGCGACCGCCGCGCGGGCCGCCGCGACCGCGCCCCGCATCGCCGCCCGCGGCCTGGCATCCGGGTCGAAGCTCGAGGACGTCTCGTTCGACCTCTACCCGGGCGAGGTCCTGGGCGTCGTCGCGCTCGAGGGCCAGGGCCAGGACGAGCTGTTCGACATCCTGGCGGGGTCGACGCGGGCGGACGCGGGCGAGCTCCAGGTCCAGGGCTTCACCGTCAACTTCCGCCACCCGGCCGATGCGATCCGCGCCGGGGTCGTCTACGTGCCCGCGGACCGCGCGGAGGCGCTGCTCATGCAGCGCTCGGTCAAGGAGAACATCGCCCTGCCGTTCACGACCCAGCTCCGCCGCTGGGGACTGATCCGGACGGGCGAGGAGAAGGTGAAGGTCGACGGGGCGATCGAGCGGCTCCAGATCGACACTCGTGCCCAGGGCGAGGTCCGACGCCTGTCGGGCGGCAACCAGCAGAAGGTGACGATCGCGCGCTGGGTCGCCGGTGGCGTCCGGACGATGCTCTGCTTCGACCCGACCCGCGGCATCGACATCCGCACCAAGCACCAGATCTACGTGCTGCTGCGTGATCTCGCCGAGGCCGGCGCCGCGGTGCTGCTGTACACGTCCGAGCTCAAGGAGGTCCAGCTCGCCTGCGATCGGGCGATCGTCATCTTCGGCGGGCGCGTCGTGGCCGAGATCGCCGTCGAGGACGCGGACGAGCCGACGCTGCTGCGGTTGGCGTACAACCTCAAGTCCGGGGCCATGATGCCCGAGCTCGCCGCCGCGGAGGCCGTCGCCGCAGACGCCGTCGCCGCGGAGGCGGCCGCGGCCGGGCCTGTCGAGACAGCGACGGATCCCGCCGCGACGGAGGAGCGGGCATGACCGCCGTCAGCGCGACCGCCGCGCCGTCGCGCGCCACCCCGCTGGCCGCGGCGGCCCGACGCAACGCGTGGACGCTCGGGCTGTTCGGGTTCCTCGTGGTGCTCCTGGCGTTCACCAAGATCATCAACCCCGACTACGGGGTCGCGGGCCTCCAGGGGCTCGCGATCGCGGTGCTCCCGCTGGCGCTGGCGACCGTCGGCCAGGCGATCGTCGTGATCGCGGGCGGGATCGACCTCTCCGTGGCCTCGATGATGGCGCTCGTCGCGGTGATCACCGCCTCGCAGATGCAGGGCCAGTCGCCGGAATTCGGGCTGGTCGTCGTCGCGGGGGTGCTCCTGTTCGGGCTCCTGCTCGGGGCGATCAACGGTTCGCTGATCGTCGTCACCCGGGTGCCCGACATCGTGGTCACGCTGGCGATGTCGTTCGTGTGGGGCGGCTTCGCCCTGCTCGTGCTCAACACGCCCGGCGGCAAGGCGGTTTCCTGGCTGCGCGAGCTCGTGCTCGGGCCGGTCGGCGTGGACGTGCTGCCCAAGGCGCTCGTCGTGCTCGTCGTGCTCGTCGGCGTGATCTGGATCCCGCTCCGCCGGTCGCGCCTCGGCCTGTCGATCTACGCGATCGGCAGCAACCGGCTCGCGGCGTTCCGGAGCGGCGTCGCCGTCGGGCGGACGAAGGTGGCGGCCTACGCGCTGACCGGGCTGTTCGCGGCGCTGGGCGGCCTGAGCGTCGTCGCGTCCACCGGCATCGGCGACCCGAAGCCCGGCCCGTACACCCTGCCGGCGGTCGCGGCCGTGGTCCTGGGCGGCGTGAGCCTCGCGGGCGGGCGCGGCGGCATCGTCGGCCCCATCATCGCGGTCGTCATCCTCCAGATGATCCGGACGGACATGACCTTCCTCAACCTCGACACGAACCTCGCGGTGGTGTTCCAGGGCCTCATCCTCATCGGAGTCGTCATGATCGGCAGCTTCGTGCAGCTTCGACGGGGTCGCGGATGAGCGGGGCGACGGGCGTCTCCGAGCCGCGCCGGGCGACGGTGTCGGCGGCCGGGCTGCGGGCGCTGTTCCGCGACCAGCCGCTGGTCCCGCTGCTGGGCCTGCTCGGACTCCTCGTGGTGCTCATCGCGATCCTCAAGCCGGAGATCCTGGGCGTCGAGTGGGCCGTCGGGATCCTCCGCCTGTCGATCCCGCTGGGGCTCCTGGCCGCGTGCCAGACGATCACCTTCCTCACCGGCGGCATCGACCTGTCCGTCGGCGCCGTGGCGTCGATGAGCGGGTTCCTCGTCGCGACCCTCGTCGGTGGGCAGGGCCTGCCCGTCGCGATCCTCGTCGCCCTGCTGGTCGCCGCGTTCGCGGGGCTGCTGTCGGGGATCGGCGTGGGCGTGTTCCGCGTCCACCCGCTGATCATGACGCTGGGCATGGGCCTCGTCGTCCTCGGCCTCGCGAACGTCTGGCAGCTGGTCATGGTCCAGACCGGGTCGGGCGTGCCGTCCGAGCTCCGCTGGCTGGGCTCCGCGACGGCGGGCGGCCTGCTCCCCGTGAGCCTGCTGGTGTTCGTGCCCGTTGCGGCGTTCGTGCTGCTCCTGCTGCGCCGGACGGGCTACGGCCGGCTGCTGTACGCGATCGGCGACAACCCGGTCGCGTCGCGCCTGGCGGGGGCCCGGAGCTGGCAGGTCCTCGTGGCGCTGTACATCCTGTCGGCGGTGATCGCCGCCCTGGCCGGGTTCCTCTACTCGGGCCTCAACAACACGGCCAGCGTGACGCTCGTGGACTCGCAGGTGCTGCCGTCCGTGGCGGCCGCGGTCATCGGCGGCACGTCCATCCTGGGCGGCCGCGGCGGGTACGGCGGCACGATCGTCGGAACGCTGATCCTCACGGTGGTCATCTCGCTGCTGAGCGCGCTCGGGCTGCCCGAGGCGGTCCGCCAGATCCTGTTCGGGTCGATGATCGTCGCGGTCGCGGCCGCGTACACCAGGGTGACCGCCGAGGGCTGAAGGCTGGGCGAGCGGGCGTCCTGCCTCGCGCTCGTCCGTCCGGTTCGCCGCGCGCTCTCCCGCAGCACCCTTGCTCGCTCAGCGAGCGTTCCATGCGCTGGGCGGCACGGATCGTCCGCCCGGCGAGCGGATCGTGCGCTACAAGGCCCGACACGCCACGGATCGCTCGCCCAGCGGCGCGTCCCTCGCGCCGGGCGCACCTATCGCTCGCTGGGCGAACGGCGCCTGATCGCCAGGGCTCGGCGCCCGCCCATCGCACCCTCGCTCGCTGAGCGAGCGTTACACGCGCTGGGCGGCACGGATCCTCCGCCGGGCGAGCGGATCGTGCGCTAACAGCCCCGACACGCCACGGATCGCTCGCCCGGCGGCGGATCGATCGCACCCAGCGCACCCATCGCTCGCTGGGCGAACGGACCCGCGCGCCGCTCGGCGCACGGCGCGCGCCCCTGGACGAACAAGCGCCAGAACGGCCGCCTACCGCCCGGCCGTCTCCGCGAGCTCGCGCATCCGGGTCGCCGTGTAGGTCGGCCCGTCGTCGCGGGTGAGCTGGGCGAGGACGTCGATCGGCAGCCGGTCCACGATCGCGCCGTTCGGGTTGAACAGCAGGTGCTCGTCGACCGCGAGCCCGAACGCCGAGCCCTCCTTGACCGCGTGGTACAGGTTGCGCGGCGCGACGGAGTCACCCGCGTTGAGCACCCGCACGCCCGCGGCCCGCAGCTCTGCGAACAGCCCCAGCTCGGGTCGGACGTGGCACGTGACCACGTCGTCGATCTCGAGCTCCGACCGCCCGAACGACGCGTCCTGGAGCACGACCGAGCCGTCGCGGAGCTCCGCCACGGTCGTGGACGTGATCACCGTGACCGGGTGCCGGTACGGCCGCGACGTCAGCACCTCGGCATCGCCCTGCGCGAAGCGCTTGCGCGCCACGTACATGTGGATGACCTCGCACTCGGCGGCGAACTCTCGGCGCTCGGTCACGATCGTGACCTGCTTGCCGATGTCCGCGAGCCAGGCGGCGGTGTCCGCCGCCGCGTAGCCGTCGCCCCACAGCAGGACGCGCGCCCCGAGCTTGCGCATCTTCCGCCCGCCGGGGTGGCACTCGCACGAGACGCGCGGGCAGGCCATCGCCTCCTCGAACGGGACGACACGGGACGCGTCGCCCACTACCGGCGGCACGTACGACGACGCGCCGGTCGCGTTGAGCACGAGGTCGAACCCCCGCAGCTCCTCGACCGTCGGCGCGTGGTTCAGCCGGATCTCCACATGGAGGTCGAGCAGCTGGTCCCGGATCCAGTCCAGGTACCAGCGCATCTTCTCCTTGCCCGGGACCATGCACACGTACTTCATCGCGCCGCCCAGCTCGCCGGACCGCTCGAACAGCGTCACGAGGTGCCCGCGCTCGGTCGCGATCCGCGCCGCCTCCATGCCCGCGGGGCCGCCGCCGACGACCGCGACCTGCACCGGCCGCTCCGTCCGCGTCATGTCGTCGTAGGCCGGGTTGCCGCAGGCCGCGTTGATCGAGCACGCGATCTCGTGCTTCGCCATCAGCGACTCCTGCCAGCATCCGCCGAGGCAGGAGATGCACCTGCGGATCGACTTGACCTTGCCGTACTGCGCCTTGACCGGCCAGTACGGGTCCGCGAGCAGCTGGCGGGCGAGGCCCACGAGGTCGGTCTTGCCCTCGGCGAGGATCTGCTCGCAGTACTCGGGGTCGCGCAGCGAGTGCGACGTGATGACGGGGATCTTCACGACCTGCTTCGTCGCCTCGGCGGCGTACGTCGCCCAGCCCTGCGGGTACTGCATCGGGTCGAACCCGGCGCCCGGGCTCTCCTGCATCCCCTGGGACAGGTCGAGCGCCGCGACGCCCGCCCGCTCGAGGACCCGCGCGGTCTCGAGGCCCTCGGCCATGTCCCGGCCGCCCTCGCACCACTCCTCGAACGAGTAGCGGACGAGGATCGGGTAGCCCTTGCCGCACTTCTTCTGGATCGAGTCGATGACCGCGAGCGGGAAGCGCATCCGGTTCTCGAACGAGCCGCCGAAGCGGTCCGTGCGCATGTTGAGGTACGGGCTCATGAACTCGGACAGCAGGTACCCGTGGGCGGCATGGAGCTCGACCGCGTCGAAGCCCGCCTGCTTCACGCGCCAGGCGGCCTCGGAGAACAGGTCCACGAGCTCGAGGATCTCGGCGATCGACGCCTCGCGGATCTCCTTGCCCTTCTCCTCGGCGTTCTCGTACACGATCTCGTGGCCGGCTGACCATGGCAGCTTGAGCACCCGGTCCGTGGCGCCCAGCGTGTTGTAGCGGGGGATCGCACACTGGCGGCCGGGGTGCTGCAGCTGGACGGCGCAGCGCGCGCCGTAGCGGTGCATCGATTCGGCCAGGCGGGCCAGGCCCGGGACGTAGTTGTCGCCGTCGGCGACGAGGCAGGTGACCGTCGGGCGTCCGGTCCGCATGTCCGGCGTCGTCGCGCCCACGATGACGAACCCCGTCCCGCCCTTCGCGATGGCCTCGTGGTGATGGATGTCGCGCTCGCTCACCTCGCCATCGGCATGGCTCGAGCTGATGTCCGTGGGCACGTGGACGATCCGGTTGGGGAGCGTCAGCGGGCCGAGCTGGAGCGGGCTGAACAGGGTCGGAAAGGTCATGGCGGATCTCCCAGGGCGGCGAGGCAGTCCCCGACTCGTCCATGCTGGGCGCGTCCTCTCGCCCGGCCAATGCCAGACCCGGTCGATGGAGTGGCAGAAGCGGCCGCGGCGTCCCGCCCGGCCCGCGAACAGGCGCCGGATGGCCCTGTCCGATGCGGCTGCGGGACGCGACCGTACCTGCATGGCCGTCTACGTCTGGCAGCAGGACATGGCGCCCGACTTTCCGCTCGCGGTGCTCGAGTACAC
>JAICUV010000171.1 GCA_025935655.1 Chloroflexota bacterium
CCCGGGCCCGGCCGTCAGGCCGCGCCCGTCCTGGCCCGTCCGGCGCGCGCCTGCGCGATGACACTCGCCGCATCGATGTCGCGAGTGTCATCGCCTGGCGGATGTCATCGTCGGAGCTCGAATTCGCGTGTGCAGAACGCCGATCTCATCGTCGGGACCGGAGCTGATGACCCCCGGCGTGGCCACGCGCCGCGGACACGGAACGGCCGGCCGCCCCGTCGTGCGATCCGGCCCCGAGGAGCAGGGAGATCGACGCGGCGTGGCGACCGGCCGGCCGTGAAGGAATGTCCGGCAGGTCTCGAGCGGTCAGGCGTGGGTGGGCCGCGAGCCCGAGACGCTCTCGCCGATGGAGACGAGGTGCCGGCCGATGGACCAGCGAGTCCGCCTCACGAGGCCGGCGCCGGCGTCGCGCTCCGCCCGATTCGGGCGGGTCTCGAGCGCCGTCGCGTAGAGGGTGCCGATCCGGTCGTGGACCAGGTAGTCGACGTCGTTCTGGTGGAGGGTCTGGTGCACGGGGTCCACTCCTTCGGGGTGCCGGAGCATGGTGACGGGCTGGATGTCGGTGGGTTGATATCTCACGTGTGTTAGTCCTTCATCTAACTCGCGGGCACACGGGACGGGCGGGTGCGCGCATCGGGGAACGCTAGGTGAGGAAGCGGACGAGCTCGGCGGTGGCGTCCTGGAGCCGGTCTCGTCGGAGGCTGTAGTAGGAGAGTCCACCCTCTTCGGTCAGCGTGACCAGGCCGGCAGCCCGGAGCTGTGCGAGGTGGTGCTTGATGGTCGGCTTGGAGAGCTCGAGGCGCTCCGCGATCTCGGTCAGGTACCAGTCGCGGTCCTTGAGCAGGCGCAGGATCCGGAGCCGCGTGTCGTCGCCCAGGGCCCGGTGGAGGCGGAGGACCGTCTGCGGCGGGGCGAGCGGGTCGTGCGGCTCGGTGGCCTCGTCTGCGACGGGGTAGACGAACATCCGCCAGTCGCCGCCCGAGAACGTGAAGTTGTACGGCCGCACGAGGTACGAGGGGGCGAGCACGATGCGCCTGACACCGGGCTCGGACAGCCAGCGGATGCCGTTCGTCGTGCGCTCGATGAGCTCCGCCGGCCGGAGCGTCGCGATATCGCCCGCCCGCAGGTCCACGTCCCGGGTGATGATCTCGCGCACCCTGGGCTCGATCTCCTGGTACAGCGGCAGCCACGCGCGCATGAGCGCCGCGACGCCGCCGACCAGCTCGTCGGCGTCATCGATCAGGCGCATCAGCCAGTCCTGCTTGTGGTCCGGCCACGCCGCGAGGAGGGCGCTCGTCGCCTCGCGGTCGCCGTCCAGCGCGGCGTCGACCTCGGCCTGGCCCGCCGTATCGTGGAGGCTGCCACCCAGCACGACCTTCGCGAACTCCTTGCCCGGGGTCCGCTCCAGCAGCGCCACGACGCCGGCGGCATCGGTGACCTCCGGCCGGTCCACGATGAGCCCGGTGCCGTGGACGCAGGTCTCCTCGGTGATCGTCTGGCGCACCGACTCCGGGAGGGAGGCGCGAGCCCGCTCGAGCCAGCGCCGGTCCTCGGCAGGCAGCTCGTCGTGCTCGCCGACGTCCGACGACAGGCTGATCGCGAAGTCGTAGGCCGTGCGCACGTCGAACGTCGTCGGCAGGCTCGCGCCGGATCCGATGTCCCGGACCATGGCGCGGCCGCCGGGGGCGTTCGTGCTGGCGTTCGAGGAGGTGCGTGCGCTCATGTGTGTCCTGTTGATCTCACTGATGTAAGACAATCATCTAACATGGACCCGGTGCTGTCAACCCCCGGCCGCCGCGTGGGGTCGGGCATCGACTGGCCCTACAATCGGCCCAACCCACCTCCCGTCCGGAGTGCTGCACCGCATGCCCGTTCCCATCGTCGAGTTCACCGACGAGCGCCTGGCCAACGGCCTTCGCCTGATCATCGCGGAGGACCATCTCGCGCCCGTCGTCGCCGTCAACCTCTGGTACAACGTCGGCTCCAAGCACGAGGAACCGGGCAAGACGGGCTTCGCGCACCTGTTCGAGCACGTGATGTTCCAGGGCAGCGCGCACGTGGGCAAGGCGGAGCACATGGCGCTCGTGCAGGGGGCAGGCGGGACCCTCAACGGCACGACCTGGCTGGACCGTACGAACTACTTCGAGACGCTGCCCTCGCACCAGCTGGAGCTCGCGCTGTGGCTCGAGGCCGACCGTATGGGCACGCTGCTCGACGCCCTCAGCCAGGAGAACCTCGACAACCAGCGCGAGGTCGTGAAGAACGAGAAGCGCTGGAGCTACGACAACCGGCCCTACGGGTCGTGGAACGAGAAGATCCTGGGCCACCTGTTCCCGGACGGGCACCCGTACCATCACCCCACCATCGGCTCCATGGCGGACCTCGATGCGGCATCGGTGGATGATGTCAAGGCGTTCTTCGCCACGTACTACGCCCCCAACAACGCCGTCCTGAGCGTCGTCGGCGACTGCGACCGCGAGACGGTGCGCGCGCTCGTGGAGCGGTACTTCGGGCCGATCCCGCCGAACCCGTCGATCCCGCCGCTGCCGGACATGTCGCTGCCGCCGCTCCTCGGGCGCGAGATCCGGGAGACCGTGGAGGATCGCGTCCCGCTCCCGCGCGTCTACATCGGCTTCCGGGCGCCTGCCTTCGGCGACCACCGCCTCGATGCGCTCGACCTCGCCTCGCAGCTGCTCTCGGGCGGCAAGGGCAGCCGCCTCCACCGCCGCCTCGTCCGCGACGAGCGGCTGGCCCAGGACGTCGCCGTGTTCACGCTTCCCTTCATCGGCGGGGCGTCGGTGTGCATCGGCTGGGCGACCGTGCGCCCGGGCGTGGAGATCGAGACCGTGGAGCGGACATATCTCGAGGAGCTGGAGCGGCTGGCGAGCGAGGCGCCGAGCGAGGACGAGCTCGATCGCGCCAAGGCGCTCACCGAGGCCGACGAGCTGGGCGCGCTGGCGCGGGTCGAGGAGCGGGCGGACCGCCTCTCGATGTACGCGACGCTGGGCGACGACCCGGGGCTGATCAACACCCTGCTCCCGCGCTACCTGTCGGTCACGGCGGAGCAGATCCGGGACGTGGCGCGCGATGTGTTCCGCGCGGACAACCGGGTCGTCCTGACGTACGTGCCGAAGCCCGCGGGCGACGCCGCCGACACCGGGGAGGCCGCCGCATGAGCCACGAGGGCGAGCTCGTCGCCGAGCGACCGGTCCCGGGCACGCCGCGCCCGTACGAGTTCCCGCACACCGTCCGCACGATGCTGCCCAACGGGCTCGAGGTCGTCGTGACGCCGATGCCCGAGCGGGAGCTCATCGCGGCCTCGCTCGCGATCCGCGCGGGCGCCGCGGACGAGCCGGATGCCGTCGGCGGGGCGACGGTGCTCGCCGCCCGCGGGCTCACCGAGGGCACCGAGCTCCGGGACGCGATCGCCCTGACCGAGGCCGCGGAGCGCCTCGGCGCGTCGCTCCACGCCGAGGCGGGCTGGGACGCGACGTCCGCGGGCCTCGACGTCCCCGCCAGCCGCCTCGCCGCCGCAATGGAGCTCCTCGCGGAGGTCGTCCGCCGCCCGTCCTATCCGGAGGCCGAGGTCGAGCGGATGCGCGACGAGCGGCTGACGGACCTGCTCCAGGCGAAGGCGGACCCGCGTCGCCGAGCCGACGAGGCGTACGTCTCCTCCATCTACGCCCCGAGCTCGCCCTACCACCGTCCCGCGGGCGGCACGGCCGAGACGGTCGCGACGCTCACCAGCGCCGAGCTGCGCGCGGTCCACGACCGGTCGTACGCGCCGGCGCGCGCCGCGCTCATCGTGGCGGGGGACATCGACCCGGATCTCGTCCTGCGCACCGCCGAGTCGCTGTTCGGCGACTGGACGGGCGACCCCGCCGCGGATGCCCCGCCGATCGACGATACCTCCGCGATCACCGGGCGCTACGTGCGCGTGGTCCATCGCCCAGGCGCCGTGCAGACGGAGATCCGGATCGGTCACCCGGGCCTCGCACGCCGCAACCCGGACTTCCACGCCGTCTCGGTCATGGGCGCGATCCTCGGCGGCCTGTTCAACTCGCGGCTCAACATGAACCTGCGCGAGGAGAAGGGCTACACGTACGGGGCGAGCGCGGGCTTCGACATGCGCCGGGCACGTGGGCCGTTCACCGCCCGCGCCGCCGTGAACACCGAGGTCACGATCCCGGCCCTCGGCGAGTTCCTGCGGGAGCTCGACCGGATCCGCCAGGAGCCCGTCACCGACGCCGAGCTGCGCGCCGCCCGCGACTTCCTCGTCGGCGTGTTCCCGCTGCGCTTCGAGACCCCGGGCCCGGTCGCCGGGTCCCTCGCCGGCCTGTTCGTCCATCACCTGCCGCACGACGAGCTGGCGCGCTACCGCGACGCGATCGAGGCCGTCACGGCCGACGACGTCCTGCGCGTCGCGCAGGCGCACATCCACCCGGATCGGGCGGCGATCGTCCTCGTCGGCGACCACGACACGTTCGCGGCCGCGCTCGAGGCGGAGCGGCTGGGGCCGATCGAGGTCATCCGCGATCCCGATCCCACGCAGGTCGCGCCGGGCGACGCCGACGAGCTGGTGGGTCCGGTGGACGCGGGCGAGGGCGGCCCCACCGAGGGCGCGGAGGATCCCGATCTTCCGGGCACGGACGAGCCGTCGGACCCGGGCACCGACGACCGGGACGACGTGGCGGGGCCGGACGCGGGCGCCTGACCGCCGCGCGGTCCGGTGAAACCTTTGCCGCCGCAACTGCCTCGGACAGGGTGAGGGGACGCCAGCGAGGGGTGTCCCGGCCAACGGAGTCACCGATGCAGCCCAGCCACACGCTCCTCCGCACCGCGGGCACCACCACCGTCGCCCTGTTCCTGGTCGCGGGCGCGGCCCTTGCCACGACGTCGTTCATCGGCAGCGGCCGGACCCCCGACGCGCGGCCCGCCGGCAACACCACCGAGGTCACGACCTCCGAGACGACCGAGCTCGAGACGAGCGAGGCCACCGAGACCAGCGATACGAGCGAGGCCACCGAGGTCGAGACGACCGAGGCGAGCGAGACCAGCGAGGCGTCGGAGACCGAGGACGCCACCGAGGACCACGAGCAGGCGACCTTCGAGGACCACGGCGCTGTGGACGAGGCCGACGACCAGGACGGCGACCACCAGGGCGAGGACGAGCAGGGCGACGTCAGCGGCCAGGACGGATCAGACGACAGCGCCGGCGACAGCTCGGGCAGCAGCCACGACGGGTCCGACGACGCGACCGACGACCACAGCGGCTCCGACTCGGACGCGGGGTCCGGCTCCGGCGACAGCGGTGGAGGGTCGGACGACTGACGGCTGACCACCTGCCCACCAGCGCGTGACTTCTGTCCTGCGATGGGAACCGATCGGGACCGCGATGATTGCGGGACCCGGACCGGGACCCGAGCGGTCACCCGGCCGGGTGCCGCCACCGCAACGTACAGGGGACAGCGACACGGACAGGGCCCGGGACGCCGATCAGGGATCCGGTGCGACGACCGATGACCGCCAGCTCGTCGATGCCGTGCTCGGGGGCGACCGAGACGCCTTCCGCCGCATCGTCGAGCGGGAAGGCTCCTCGGTCGTCTCGGCGTGCACGCGCGTGCTGGGCGACCGCAGCGAGGCCGAGGACGTGTCCCAGGAGGCCTTCGTGATCGCCTACCGGTCGCTCGCGACGTGGCGGGCGGACGGATCGCTGGGCGCGTGGATCGCCCGGATCGCGGTCCGCCTGGCGGTCCGCCGTGCATCCCAGCAGCGCCAGGTCGTGTGGCTCGACCCCCTGGCCGCCGATGCGGATCTGCCCAACCAGGAGCGGTTCCGCACGACCGGCCGCGGCGACGCCGCCGACCCCGCGCACAGCATCCTGCGCACGGAGCGCGATGCCCGCCTGCGCCAGGCCGTGGTCTCCCTGGACGAGCCGTACCGCGAGATCGTCGCCCTCCGGTTCTTCGCGGAGCGCTCGCTCGCCGAGATCGCGGAGACGACGGATCGTCCCCTCGGCACCGTGAAGACGCAGCTGCACCGCGGCCTCGCGCGGCTGCGGCGCACCCTCGACGAGGCGGACCGATGACCGGCCCGATGCCCAACGACGGGCGCCGGTTCACGGCCTCGGAGCTCGACGACGCGACGGGCCTCCGCCCCGACGGGCTCGCGACCGAGATGCGGGTGGCGAGGGAGCTGGAGGGGCTCGCTGCGGCGACCGCCGTGCGGCCGACGCCCACGTTCACCGACGACGTGATGGCCGCGATCGGCGCCGAGCCGTCACCCGTTCCCGTGCGCGCCGCCGGGCGAGCGATCCGGCGTGCGTCGCTCGGCGCGCTCCTCATCTCGATTCGTGACGCCTGGCGCGTCACGGTGGGCCGCGGGTTCCCGGCCGTCGTCCGCGCGCAGGCCCTGGCGCTCGTCCTCGTCGTCGCCGCGCTGGGGGCGGGGACAGCCGCGGCGACCGCGGGTGCGCTCGGGCTGTTCGACAGGGCCCCCAGCCCGGCGCCCAACCCCTCGGTCGTCACGCCCGACCTCGAGGCGTCGCCGTCCGTCCTCCCCATCGAGTCGACCGGGCCGGTCCCGGACCCCAGCCCCGACGCATCGTCGCTCGAGTCGGCCGATCCGAGTGAGTCCGCCGAGGCGGAGACCGAACATCCCTCGGAGACCGCCGAGCCCGGCGAGCACAACGGGGGGTCCGACTCGTCGGGATCGGGTTCATCCGGCTCCGGGTCCGGCTCCTCGGGTTCAGGGTCCTCGGGATCCGGCTCGGACGATGACCACTCGGGCTCCGGCAGCGACGACTCGTCGGGCTCGGACGACCACACCGCGACGCCCCAGCAGACCGCGACCCCGCGGCCGACCCAGACGCCCCAGCCCACCGAGGCGCCCCAGCCCACCGAGACGCCGCAGGCCACGGACACCTCGGGCTCGGGCTCGAGCAGCGACAGCGGCTCGTCCGACGGCTGATCGCCCGGGGTACCCTGCGGGCGTGATCGTCGTCGTCGGCACCCCCGCCTGGCGGCCCGTCGAGCCCGCGGGCCCGACCGGCCTCGCGTGCGGCATCGCCCTGGCAGCCGCCTCGGCGGGTGCCGTTGTCGAGCTCGTGGGCCGGACAGGCGACGACCCAGCGGGAGACGCGCTCCTCATCGCGCTCGCCAGGGCCGGCGTAGGCCATGTCGCCCTGCTCCGTGACCCCGCGAAGCCGACGAGGCTCGTCCTGCCGGTCCCGGACGATGGGGAGCCCGGGCTGCTGGACGACGCGGACGACGTGCCGGTCGCAACGGCCTCTGCCGACGGTCCCCGCCTGGAGGCGCTGGACGTCGACCTGGGGCTGCGCTACCTCACGGACTTCAGCGTGCTGGTGCTCACGGGTGATGTCCTCGACGAGGCGCTCGCGGTCTCCGCCGAGGCCGCCGCGTTCGCCGGCGCGCACCTCGTCGTCCTCGCCGAAGAGGGGACTGACCCTCCCGACGGCATCCCGTCAGCGGCCACGGTGCTCGCCGCTCCGGCCGCGGACCC
>JAICUV010000044.1 GCA_025935655.1 Chloroflexota bacterium
GGTGAGCGACGGGAAGCGGACCCATGCCGCCTGGATGGTCTTCGACCGGCCGTTCCCGAGGTGCAGCCGGCGGATCGGGAGCGTGTTCGTGGACGGGCTGCAGCCGAGGTCCACGTCGACGCACCCCTTGAGGGCCTTCACCGGCACCCCGTCGACCGTCCAGTTGCCCTTCGTGTCGCGGGCGAGCGTCAGCGTCCGCTGGGCGAACCCGCGCAGGTCTCGCACGTGGACGGCGGTGGTCGCGCCCGCGCCGTCGGCGAGCACGCGGTACTCCACGCGGACCGGGACCCCGTCCTCGGCCCCGAGGATCGTGCCCACCAGCGACAGCCCGCCGTCGCGACTCGTGATCGTGCAGTGCTCGTCCGCCTGGACCTCGTCCGATCGGCGCCAGGCCACCCGTCGCGTCGTCATGCGCACAGCCTATCGGACGCCGGCGAAGTCCCCGCGTCGGCCGCGCCAGTCACGCGCGAGCAGCCCGTAGAGGTACTCGTCCGCCCACTCGGGACCCTCGCGATAGCTCTCGCGCAGCGTGCCCTCTCGCTCGAAGCCCAGCCGCTCCAGGAGCCGCCACGAGCCGAGGTTGCGGGTGTCGCAGTCGGCGCACACCTTGTGCTTCACGCGGTCCTCGAACAGGTAGCGCAGCAGCTCGCCGACAGCCTCGGTCGCGAACCCGCGGCCCTGCGATTCAGGCGAGAGCGTGAACCCGATGTCGACGAGCGCCGGGTCGTCCAGGCGCGAGCGGAACCCGCAGTCCCCGAGCAGGATGTCCGGCGCGCTGCGGTCGGCGATCGCGAGCTGGTACCACGCGCCCGGCTCGTCCGGGTGGTGGCCCGCCAGCCAGCCGATGAAGGCTTCCGCGCGCTCGACCGGGTACGGAGCGTCCCAGCTCTGGTAGCGGGCGATCTCCGGCTCCGAGCGATAGGCCGCGAACCGGGCCGCATCGCCGGCGGTGAACCGGCGCAGGATGAGCTGCTCCGTGAGGAGGCCGTCGAACGTGTCATCCACGCGACGATGGTAAACGCGCAGGCTCGAGCGTCGATAATCGCTCCCTCAGCATCCCGAGGAGGCATCGGTGGATCGTCTGCGCGTCGCGCTCATCGGCCCTGGGTTCATCGCCCAGCGCCATCTCGAGGTGCTGGGCTCGGAGCCGGGCGCCGAGCTCGTCGGGATCGTCTCGAGGAGCCTGCCGAGGGCGGAGGCCGCCGCGCACCGCTACGGCGGACGGCCCTATGACGATCTCGAGCGGATGCTCGACGCGGAGCGCCCCGAGGCCGTCTGGGTGTGCGTGACGCCCGATGCGCACGGCGACCTGGAGCTCGGGCTCATCGAGCGCGGCATCCACCTCATGGTGGAGAAGCCGCTCGCGGCGGACGCGGAGACGCCGGAGCGGATCAGCGCCGCGCTCGACGCCGCGGGGCTGATCGGCGGCGTCGCGTACCACTGGCGCGCGATGGACACGCTGGCGGAGGTGGACGAGGTCATCGCGAGCCGGCCGGTGAAGCTCCTCAACGGCCACTGGCACGACAACCTGCCGGGCGTCGCGTGGTGGCGCGACCTCGCGACGAGCGGCGGCCAGATGGTCGAGCAGGCGACCCACCTCGTGGACCTCTCGCGACGGCTGCTGGGGGAGGGGACGGTGATCGCCGCGACCGCGGACCTCCACCCGCACCCGGCCTTCCCGGAGATGGACGTCCCCGACGTGTCCACGGCCATCGTCCGCTACGACGCGGGGCCGGTGGGGACGTTCACCGCGACCTGCATCCTCGGCGGGACGAGCGCGCAGGAGGTCCGGCTGTTCGCGGACGACCTCGCGATCACGATCCGCCAGCAGGGCGTCCTGTACGAGGACGCCCGGGTCAAGGCGGTGACCGCGACGGACGGCTTCACCGGCAGCCGGCTGTGGGGCGTGACCGGGACGCGCTACGTGCCCACCGGCAACGACCCGTTCCGGGACGAGGACCGGGCGTTCCTCGATGCCGTGCGCCACGGCGACCGTGGCCGGGTCATCAGCCGATACGACGACGCGCTGCGCACCCACCGGCTCACGACGGCGATCCGGGCGATGGCCGCACCGGCCGCGTAGCCCGACGTCAGGCCGCGTGCGGCAGGGCGACGGCCGGCGTCTCGTGGCCGTCGCCGAGCGCGACGTAGAGCTCCTCCTCCTGGGCCATGTGGAGTCGGATGATCGCGTCCAGCCCGTAGAGCGCGCGCCGGAGGTCGGTGAGGTCCTCGGGCCCGGGCCCCTCCTCCGGGATGTCGCCCACGAGACGGTCCAGGAACCGGACGAGGTGGAAGATCTCGGTGTGCGTCCGGTGCAGCGCGGCCGTGACGTCATCGTTGCCGACGGCCCTGGCGAGGAGCGGGAACACCTCGCGGTCCTCGTGCTCCTCGTGCGGGACGAGCGTGTCCACGAGGAACGAGCGGATCGCCTCCAGGCGGGTGCGGGCCACCGGACCGGGCAGGCCGCCGAGGGCGTCGGCAAGGGCGCGCAGCTCCGCGATCGAGGGCGCCAGCTCGCGGTGCTCGGCCGCGAGCCGCGGCCCGATCTCCGCCCAGCCCGGGACGACGAGCGGCCGTTCCAGGCCCCCACCGAGCGCGCGCAGCGCGTTGACGATCACGAGCACGTCGATCGCCTCCTGGATGAGGGCGCCGGCGACCGGCGGCAGCACGCCGGTCATCGCGACCAGCATCGCGACGATCGACAGCCCCATGCCCACGACCACGCTCTGCACGGCGATGGAACGCGAGCGGGCCGCGATGCGGATCGCCTCCGGCAGCCGATCGAGCCGGTCGACGGCGATCACCAGGTCGGCCGCCTCGGAGCTCGCCGTCGCGCCGCGCGCGCCCATCGCCACGCCCACGTCCGCGCTGGCGAGCGCCGGCGCGTCGTTGAGGCCGTCGCCGACCATCACGAGGATCCCGTGCGCGTCCGCGCGTTCCTCCGCGACCGCGTCGACCTTCTCGGCCGGTGAGCGCTCGGCGAGGACCGCGTCCACCCCGATCGCCGCCCCGACCATGTCCGCGACCCCGGCGTGGTCGCCCGTGACCATGACGATCCGGCGCACGCCGGCCCGCCGCAGGGACCGGATGACGCGCGGCGTCTCGGGACGGATCGGGTCGTCCAGGACCAGCACGCCGAGCAGCTCCCCCGAGGCGGCGACGTAGACGCCCGTGGCGCCCTCGATGTGCACCCGCCGACGCACGTCCCGCGCCCACGCGGGCAGGGGGGCGCCACCGGTGGCGAACCCGCCCGTCCCGACGAGCACTTCGCGCCCGTCCACGCGACCGCGGACCCCGACGCCCGGGATCTCCTCCACGTCCTCGGGGAGCGAGATCGCAACCTCGCGCTCGTGGGCGCCGGCCACGATGGAGGACGCGAGGACGTGTGGCGAGAGCTGCTCCAGCGACGCGGCGACGCGGAGGACCTCCGCCGCGGTGCGCCCGGGCGCCGTCACGACGTCGGCGAGATGGGGCCGGCCGGCGGTCAGGGTACCGGTCTTGTCGAACAGGAGGACGCGCGCGCGGGCGATGGCCTCGAGCGCGCCGCCGCCCTTGACGATGATCCCCCGCTTCGCCGATCGGCTGATCCCGGCGACGATGGCGATCGGCGCCGCGAGCAGCAGTGGGCACGGCGTCGCGACCACGAGCACGGCGAGCGCGCGGACGGGGTCGCCGGAGGCGAGCCAGGCGATGCCCGCGAGCAGCAGCGTGAGCGGCACGAACAGGAGCGCGTACCGGTCCGCCAGGCGCACGAACGGCGCCTTCGACGACTGGGCCTCCTCCACGAGCCGGACGATCCCCGCGTACGTGCTCCGCTCCGCCGTGGCGCTCGCGACCAGGTCGAACGGGGCGCCGGCGTTGACGGTTCCCGAGTCCACTGGCTCGCCCTCGGGCTTGGTCGCGAGCCGGGACTCCCCGGTGAGCGCCGACTCGTCGAGCACGGCCGTGACGCCGTGGACCACGCCATCGACCGGGACGACCTCGCCGGTTTTGACCGCGATGCGATCGCCCACGGCGACGTCCTCGATGGGTCGATCCACGAGCCCGCCGGCCTCGTGGCGGTGGACGATGCGCGGTGCGCGCGAGATGAGCGCGGAGAGCTCACGGTGGGCACGGCCCTCGGCGAAGCGCTCCAGCCAGTCGCCGGTCGCGAGCATGACGCCGATGACCGCCGCGGCCAGTGACTCGCCGAACAGCAGCGCGCCGCCGATCGCGAGGACCGCGATGACGTCCACGCCCGCCTCCCCGTGGAGGAGGTCGCGGACGATCGAGACCGCGAGCCTCGCCCCGACGAGCGCCGACGGGACGGTCCAGCACCACCACGCCAGCTCGTCGTTGCCCGCGGCGGTCGCGACCAGGCCCGCGACGAGGCCGACGAGGGTGACAGGGAGGAGGAGGCGTCCGGCGAGCGCGCCGAGGCGCCCGGCGAACCGGGGCATGGCAGGATCCTAGGGTCGGGGACGCCCCGCGGACCCGTGCCGGTCGGACCCGTTTCCACGCCGACCGGTCCCGAGCAGGTCGTCCGCCCAGGCGCCCACGCCCGGCCAGACCACCTCGACGCCGTGGGCGCGGAAGGCCTCCGGCCGCGTCGTGCGGCCGACCGCCACGAACGGCGCCCCCGCCGCCCGTGCCATCTCGAGGTCGACGGTCGTGTCCCCGACGTAGACGGTGTCGGCGGCAGTCACGCCCAGCTCGTCCAGCGCCTCGAGCAGCGCGTCCGGGTGCGGCTTCGAGCGCGCGACGTCGTCCGAGTAGCGGATCGCCTCGAACACGCCGTCCAGGTTGAGCCGCCCGAGGTTGTGCTCCACGACCGCCCGCGTGGACGCCGTCACGAGGCCCAGGCGGACGCCGCGCGTGCGCAGGCGACGCAGCGCCGGCCGCGCCCAGGGGAGCGCGCGCGGCCGGCCGCTCGCCATCTCCTCGCCCCAGCGCGTCGCCACCGCGTCCCACTGGTGCTCCGGGATCCCGAGCTCGCGGTAGGAGCGACGCCAGTCCGGCGTGTACCGCTCCCGGTACCACTCGCGGGTCAGCGTGATCCCGAACTCGCGCAGGGCGACGACGTTGGCCCGGTAGATCATCGGGATCGTGTCCACGAGCGTGCCGTCCCAGTCGAACAGCGCGGCGGCGGGGAGGAGGCGGGCGGCGGGCACGGGGTGATCCTACCGGCCGCTAGCCAAGGACCCCGAGCGCGATCGCGCCGAGCCCGAACGCGCCGATGATCAGGGCGGAGGCGATGTTGAGCCAGCGGATGATCCGGGGCGTGAGCCGCGCGCGGACACCCGCGATCAGCCCGGTGAGCAGCAGCCACCAGGCGACGGACCCGAGGAACACCCCGATGACGACCGAGGCCGCGCCCGCGAGGCCGTTCGTCCCGGCGCCGATGCTCGCGAACAGCGCCGCGAACGAGAGGATGGTGGCCGGGTTGGTGAGCGTGAGCGCGACCATCGACGCCCAGGCCGCCAGGGGCCCGTCGAGCCGGCCGCGCTCCGCGCGTGCGACGGGCGCGTCCGTCGTCCGGAGCGTCGAGCGCAGCGACGTCGCGGACAGGACGAGCAGGACCGCGCCGCCGATGATGCCCAGCGGCCGGTCGATCCCGACCAGCACCTGGCTCACCGCGGTCAGCCCGAAGGCCGCGATCGCCCCGTACATCGCGTCGGCCGTCGCCACGCCGACCCCGGACAGGAAGCCGTACGTCCAGCCGCGGTCGATCGTGCGCCTGATGACGAGCAGCCCGATCGGGCCGAGCGCGAACGCGACGGCAAAGCCGATCGCGAGACCACGCAGGAACAGCTCGGACGACATGGCGGCGGAGTGTCGGGCGTGGGCGGGCGCGCTGTCAACGACCCTCAGCCGCGGCGGAGCACCAGCCCCTCGTCACCGTCGAGCACGACCGTCCCGCGCACGGACGCGCCGTCGCGGCCCGGATGGGTTCCGGCGAGGCACGTCCAGTCGCCATCGACGGGCGCCGCGACGGGCGCCCCGGCCAGGTTGAGCAGCACGCGCACGACCTCCCCGGCGTGGCGACGGTCGAAGGCGACGACCCCGGCCGGCGCGTCGATCAGCTCCAGCGAGCCGGCGTGGAGCGCCGGCGAGGCCCGCCGCGCGGCGAGCAGGCGGCGGTGGAGCGAGAGCATCGACCCGTCGTCGTCGCGCTGCGCCTCCACGCTCAGCCCGGCGGCACCGGCCACCAGCGGCAGCCATGGCGTCGCGCCCGAGAACCCGGCGTTGGGGCGGGTCGCCGACCACGGCATCGGGCTGCGTTCGGGATCGCGCCCGGCCACGTCCACGACCCGGGCGGGCGGGACCTCGGCATCGGGGAGCCCCAGCTCGTCGCCGTAGTAGATGGTCGGGGTCCCGCGCAGCGTCAGCAGCAGCATCGCGGCGACGCGCGCCTGGGCCGCGCCCACGCGGGTGGCGACGCGGGGCTGGTCGTGGTTGCCCAGGACCCAGTTGGGCCACGCGCCCGCGGGGAGCGCGCCCTCGTAGTCGTCGATCGCGGCGCGGATCGAGGCCGCGTCCCAGCG
The DNA here is from genome assembly GCA_025935655.1 of Chloroflexota bacterium. Classification (GTDB taxonomy): domain Bacteria; phylum Chloroflexota; class Limnocylindria; order Limnocylindrales; family CSP1-4; genus CAIXZV01. The sequence continues at coordinate 6,525 of JAICUV010000044.1, forward strand.
CGCGGTCACGAGCGCGAAGTTGAACGGCAGGTGTGCGCCGCGCCCCTCGACGCCGTAGTAGCGCACGAGGCGGGTCGGTGGCATGTACACCTCGCCCACCAGCACGCGGTCGGGGCCCTCGTCGGCCACGGCGCGCAGCGCCTCGAGCAGCGGCTCCATCCCCGGTCCGTCGCCGTGCGCGAGCGCGCCGCGGGGGTCGCTGCCGGGCCCGTCCGGGCCGGGTCCGACCGGCGCGTCGGCCCACGGCGCATCGTCCTTGGCGATCATCCACAGCACGTCGATCCGGAACCCGTCGATGCCCCGCCCGAACCACGTCCGCATGACATCGAGCATCGCCTCGCGCACGCGCGGGTTGCGCCAGTCGAGCTCCGGCTGCTCGGGCAGGAAGGAGTGATACCAGTACTGCCCCGTGGCCCGGTCCAGCGTCCAGGCGGGACCGCCGAACTGGGACACGAGATGGTTGGGCGGACCGCCGTCAGGCGCCGGGTCGCGCCACACGTACCAGTCCCGGTGCGCGGCGTCGCGCGACGACCGCGCGTCGAGGAACCACGGGTGCTCGGACGAGGTGTGGTTGGGCACGAAGTCCAGGAGGACCCGGATCCCGCGGGCGTGTGCCTCGGCGATCAGGTGCTCCGCGTCCGCCAGCGTCCCGAACAGCGGGTCCACGTCGAGGTAGTCGGCGACGTCGTACCCGTAGTCCCGCATCGGCGACCGGAAGATCGGCGACAGCCACACGGCGTCGACGCCCAGCCAGGCGAGGTGGTCGAGTCGCGCGATGACGCCCGGCAGGTCGCCGACCCCGTCGCCGTCGGTGTCCTGGAACGACCGCGGATAGACCTGGTAGACGACGCCGGTCTGCCACCAGCGGGGAGCGGCCGGGTCGGCCGACGGGTCGCTCAGCTGCCGGTCCCGCCCTGGACGATGCCGGTGATCACGCGGGCGTGCGGGGCGCGTTGCCTACGGGTTCCGCGGCAGGACCACGACGCGGCGGTTGGGCTCCTCGCCGATGGACTGCGTCGAGACGCTGTCGTTGTCGCGGAGCGCGAGGTGGACCCAGCGGCGCTCGAGGGCGGGCATCGGCTCCAGCTGGAGCATCTTGCCCGTCTCGGCGACGCGCTCGGCGGCGCGGGCCGCGAGGTCCGCGAGCTGGCGCTCGCGCCGGCCGCGGTAGTCCTCGACGTCAACGAGCACGCGGGTCCACTGTCCCGTGCGGCGCGAGAGCATGAGGTTCACGAGGTGCTGGAGCGCGGACAGCCGCTCGCCCTTGCGACCGATCAGCGACCCGAGCGCCTCGCGATCGGCACCCTCGCCGACGACGTTGAGCCGGCTCGTCTCGCCCTCGCGGATCTCCACGGTGACCCCCTCGAAGCCGAGGTGGCCCATGAGCGTCTCGAGGATCTCCTTGCCCGCGGCGAGCGCCTCGGGCGTCGCCTCGGCGGCCTCGAGCTCCGCGCGCTCCATCGCGAGCGAGCCCCGGGCCGTGGTCACCGCGGCGACCTCGGCGGCGGACAGCTCGGAGCTGCGGCCGGACGTCGGGCGGGGGGTGCGGTCGTCACGCCGGGGGCCGCGATCGTCGCGGCGCGGCGGCCGGTCATCCTGGCGCGGCGGGCGGTCGTTGCTGCGCGGCGGCGCGGCGGCGGGCCGGTCGTCACGCCGGGGCGGGCGGTCCCCACCGCGGTCATCGCGACGCGGCGGGCGGTCGGTGTACTCGCGGCGCGGGCCGTCGTACGGGCGGTCGTCGCGCGGGGGGCGCGGCGCGGGGAGCGGCGTCGCCTCGGCGGCCTCGCGCTTGGGCGCGGATCCGCCGAGCGCGCTGCGGGGCGCGGCGACGATCCGGGCCGGCTCGGCGCCCATGCCCAGCACGCCGCGCGAACCGGGGGTGAGGATCTCGAAGTCGAGGTCCCCGAGCCCGACCCCGAACGCGTCGCACGCGGCCTTGATGGCCTCCTCGACGGACTTGCCGGTGAACTCCTGGTATTCGCTCATGGGACTAGCGTCGCCTCCCTCGTCGGCCGCTCCGCGTGCGGTTGGGCCGGATCGTCGACTGGGCGGTGATCTCCCGTTCGACGGTTTTCGCGCGGTTCGCCGCGCCGGGTTGACTGGGGTCGATGGGCTTTGGCTCCGGCATCTTCACCGGGAAGCGCGGTGAGTGGTTCCGCGCGAACTCCGGGTACCAGCCGAACAGGGGGAACATGCCGCCCCAGCCCAGGATCAGGTATTGCTGGATGATCTGGATGACGGTCGCGGTGATCCAGTAGAGGAACAGGCCCGCGGGGAGCAGGCCGCCGTACAGGATCGAGATCAGCGGCAGGAAGTAGGCCATCTGCCGCTGGACCTTGGTGTTGGGATCGTCGTTCTTCGGGTCCGACGCCGGGAGCGTCATCCGCGAGGCGACGAGCTGGAGCAGCGACGAGAACACGGCCAGGATGCTGAAGCCGAAGCCCATGATGTAGATCCCGGTGGTGACCGGTTCCGGCAGGCCCCAGTTGATGCCGAACGCCTTCGCGTCGAGGCAGGGGTTGAGGACGTGCCCGGCGGCGTCGAAGATCGGGGCCGGGTCGCAGGTGATGCCGAGGATCGCAGCGAGGTCGATCGGGCCGACCTGGAGCATCTGCGTGATGTCGTGGTTCGTGAGGCCCTGGCTGAACACCGAGTACATCGGGATCAGGAGCCCGAACTGGAGGATGATCGGGAGACAGCCGCCGGCGGGGTTGATCCCGCGCTGGCGGTAGTACTCCTGCACCGCGGCCTGCTGCTTGACGCGGTCGCCCTTGTACTTGCGCTGCAGCTCCTTGATCTCGGGCTGGAGCAGCTGCATCTGCCGGGTGGAGGTCAGCTGGCGCCGGTACAGCGGGATGACGAGGATCCGCAGGATGATCGTCAGCGTGATGATCGCGAAGACCATGTTGCCGAACAGCTGGTCCAGCAGGACCAGGCCGATGAACAGGGTCTGGAAGATCGGGGTGAACAGCCACGCCAGCAGGTCGATCGGGTTGGCGCCCGGGACCGCGGGGTGGAGCGGCGCCTGGCTGTAGCTGGGCGAGGCGCCCGGGGACCCGGAGTTCTGCCCGGGGACGCACGCGGCGACCACCAGCGCGATGGCGACGATGAACAGGATCGGCGCCAGCCGGGTGAGGGACTGCTGGATGCTGCGGGTCACGCGGTGGTTCTCAATCCGTTAGCGGACCGGGTCGTAGCCGCCCGGGTTCCAGGGGTGACAGCGGGCGATGCGCCGAGCGCCCATCCAGCTGCCGCGAAGGAGTCCGTACTTCTGGATCGCCTGTTCCGTATAGCGCGAGCACGTGGGCTCGAACCGGCACCCGGACGGAAGCCACGCGAAGACGACCCGGTAGGCACGGATGAGCGCCACCCCGACCGCGACCCCGACGCGTCTCACGACTCCGACCCACCTCCGAGCACGCCTCCCGAACGGAGGACCCGGCCCAATGCCCTGACCAGCGCTTCCTGGTCGGCCTCGACGATCCCTGGCCGGGCGATGATGAGGACGTCCCAGCCCGGCTGGAACGAGGGCGCCATCGCCCTGAGGACCTCGCGGATCCGGCGCCGGACGCGGTTCCGGACGACGGCTCCTCCGAGCCGCTTGCCCGTGGCCAGTCCGAACCGGACCTGGTCAAGGTCGTTCCGGACGAAGCGTCCGACCAGCAGGGGGTGGCTTCTCGCGATGCCGCCCTCGGCCAGCCTGGCGAAGTCGCCCGGGCGGGAGAGCATGACGAGCCGCAGCGAGTTGTGACTGCGCTCGCCGGTCAGGCCGAGAGCTTCTGCCGGCCCCTGGCGCGCCGCGTCGCGAGCACGCGCCGGCCACCCGGTGTCTTCATCCGGGCGCGGAAGCCGTGCTCCTTGGCGCGATGTCGCTTCTTGGGCTGAAATGTCGGCTTGCCCATCGGGACTGTCCGTGATCCTCTCCATCCGGCCCTGGGGACCCGGAAGCTCCGAACCCTAGAGGCACGCAAACGCGCCGAGCGCCCGAAAGCGCGACGGCGCGTGTTCGTCCGGGGGAGGATACGTTGGGCTCCGAACGGGTGTCAAACGGCCAAGGATCGCGCGTGCGAGGGCATCGCGGACGCGACGGCGCGCCTCCCATGGGGTTTCGCGGTGCGTCCTGTCACCGATTCGACACGCGTCGTCGGGCGCCAGCCGGGCGGCACGGCGCGGACGCGGGACACCCGGCGGAGGACCTCCTCATGACCCGTGCGTGATACCCCATGGGAGTATGCGCGAATCGCCTTGCGAGCCCCCGGAAAGGCGGTGTATTGTTCCCGAGCCTCAGGCGCCGGGACGCCGCGGGTGACCCTCTCGAAGGGGAGCCCGCCGGCCGCTCCGAGCTCCGGCAGGGTGTCGTCGCAATCGTGGCGGCGAGCGTTCCCGTTGTCTGGCAGTCCGCGGTCGGCGCTACCCATCGCAGCCCTCGCTATCAGGAAATCGATCGCCCGTATGGACGCGAAGCAGGTCTGGCGCGCGGCACTTGGTGAGCTCCAGGTCTCGCTGTCACCCGCCAACTTCGAGACCTGGCTGCGCGACACCTACCTCGTCGACGTCGATGACCAGCGGTTCCGCATCGCCGTCCCCAACGGGTTCGCCAAGGATTGGCTGGAGACCCGCTACCGCTCCCTGATCTCCCAGACGCTGGCCCGCGTCGTCGGCTACAGCGTGCAGGTCGAGTTCGTCGTCCAGGGCGCAACCGAGGTCCAGGCGCAGGCGGCCGCGATCGAGAGGCAGCCCGTCCGCGTGGAGCCGACCCGCGTCGGCGCACCCGAGGGTGCCGCGGCCGGCGCCACGAACCTCAACCCGCGCTACCACTTCTCCAACTTCATCGTCGGCAGCGCCAACCGGCTCGCGCACGCGGCGTCCCTGTCCGTCGCGGAGCGCCCGGGCCACGCCTACAACCCCCTGTTCCTGTACGGCGGCGTGGGCCTCGGCAAGACGCACCTGATGCATGCCATCGGCAACGCGGTGGCCGCGAAGTTCCCGCGCAAGCGCGTGGTGTACGCGACGAGCGAGAAGTTCACCAACGAGTTCATCACCAGCATCCAGCAGGGCAAGATCGACGAGTTCCGCGCCCGCTATCGGCGGATCGACCTGCTGCTCATCGACGACATCCAGTTCATCGCGGACAAGGAGCGGACGCAGGAAGAGTTCTTCCACACGTTCAACGCGATCCACGAGGACGGCAAGCAGATCGTCCTGAGCTCGGACCGGCCGCCCAAGGCGATCCTGACGCTCGAGGAGCGGCTCCGGTCGCGGTTCGAGTGGGGGCTCATCGCGGACCTCACCGCGCCGGACCTGGAGACGCGGATCGCGATCCTGCGCGCCAAGGCCGAGGAGCAGGGCACGCCCATCACCTCGGACGTCATCGAGTTCATCGCGCGCAAGGTCGTGTCCAACATCCGCGAGCTCGAGGGTGCGCTCAACCGGATCGTCGCCTACGCGTCGATGGGCGCGATGCCGATCTCGATCGAGCTGGCGCAGGCCGTGCTCTCGAACGTCCTGTACAACCCCAAGAAGCGCCAGGTCACGCCCGAGCGGATCGCCCAGGCGGTCTCCAGCTATTACGGCGTGCCCATGGACGCCCTGCAGGGCCAGAAGCGCGAGAAGAGCATCGTCGTGCCGCGCCAGATCGCGATGTTCCTGATGCGCGAGGAGACCGACGTGTCGCTGCTGCGCATCGGCGCCGAGCTGGGCGGCCGGGACCACTCCACGGTCCTCCATGCGTGCGACAAGATCAACCGCGAGATGCAGGTCAACGACGAGATGCGCCGTGAGGTCGCGGCCGTCCGGGAGCTCATCTACTCCGACTAGGTTGACCCTCGAACGGGCTCCTGGGCAACCATCGCGCGTCGTGGCCCGCTCGCCCGTCCGCCGCGTCGTGCACCCGTCAGCGGCCGCGGCGCGCCCGCCCGTCGACCGGACCACGCGCCGCCGAGCCCTGCCCGCCACGCGCGTGATCGACGAAGGGCGCCGCAACCCGCCGTGGACGAATCGACCCGATCCCGTGGACAACCGCCGTCCGACGGTGCGCCCGTCACCGTGTTCCCGGGGAGTGGATCGTGGGCATCTCCGCCCGTCCGGGAGGTCGATGTGGACGCTTCGAGCCGGCCGGCCGGCCTGTCCACGATCCGGTGCCCCGCCCGTCCCCGGGAATCGGACGGCCCGTCCACAGGAGGTCGGCTCCCGCCAACAACCCGGCGCCGCACGGTTGAGCGTCACCGTCCACCACATCCACGGCAATATGACGGTGATGATGGAATGAGAAGATAGAGACCAACCACTCCACCCTGTAGACACCCTGCCTGCGGAGCACGGTCCGCGTCGGATCGCCGGGATCCCCGACGACGGATCGACCGAAACGCCCATCCGCTGGGGCAGCCCCCTGGAGACAGCTCACGTGAAACTCTCGGTCATGCAGGAGAACCTGGCGCGCGGTCTGTCCGTCGTGTCCAGGGCCGTCTCCAGCCGAAGCACCCTCCCCGTGCTGGCGAACGTCCTCCTCCGGACCGAGGACGCCGGCCTCAAGCTGACCGCCACGAACCTCGAGATCGGGATCACCTACTGGGTCCCGGGCAAGATCGAGACAGACGGCGCGACCACGGTGCCGGCCCGCCTGCTGACGGACCTCGTGTCCTCGCTGCCCAGCTCCGAGAAGGTCGACCTCGAGCTCCAGGGCGCGGACACGCTGCACATCCGCGCGGGCCGCTTCGCGACCCACGTGAAGGGCATCGACGCGGACGAGTTCCCCACGATCCAGACGGCGGGCGAGCGCCCGACGACGCGGGTCAGCCAGAAGGTCCTCAAGCGCGCGCTCGACGAGACGGTCTTCGCGGCCGCCAGCGACGAGGCACGGCCGATCCTGACCGGCGTCCTCGCCCGGTTCGAGGGCGACAAGCTGACGCTCGCCGCGGCGGACAACTACCGGATCGCCGTCCGGACGATCGACATCCTGGATCCCGTCGAATCGGCGTCGGTGGTCATCCCGGCGCGGGCGCTCAACGAGCTGAGCCGGATCCTCGCCGACACCGATGACCCGGTCGAGCTCGTGCTCGCCCAGGCGAAGAACCAGGTCCTGTTCCACCTCGAGGGCGTCGACATTGTCAGCCGCCTCATCGACGGGCAGTTCCCGAACTACCAGCAGGTGCTGCCGGCGGCGCATACCACGAGCGCCGAGATCGACCGCGAGGAGCTCCTCCGCGCCGTCCGTCCGGCGGCCCTCATCGCCAGCAGCTCCGCGAACATCGTGAAGCTCGCCGTGAGCGCGGAGGCCGGCGTCGTCGTGACCGCGACCGCCGAGGTCGGCGACTACACCGGTGACGTCGAGGCGACGGTCGAGGGCGATGCCACGACGATCGCGTTCAACGCCCGCTATCTCAACGACGTCCTGTCCAACGTGCAGGCGGACCGGTTCGCCCTGGAGCTCAACGGTCCCCTCTCGCCGGGCGTGTTCCGGCCGGTGGGCGACGACGCGTACGTGCACGTCGTGATGCCCGTCCGCACGACGTCCTGACGGAGCGGGTCACGGACCCGCGATCGCCCGCCGCGTCCGACACCCCGATCCTGCGGGGGATCTCCGTCCGCGACCTGCGCGGCTACCGCGAGCTCGTCGCCGTGTTCGAGGCGGGCCCGCAGCTCGTGTGGGGTCCCAACGCGGCCGGCAAGACCAGCCTCCTCGAGGCGATCGTCCTGCTCGCTTGGGGACGCTCCCATCGGACCTCCACCGAGGGGGAGCTCGTCCGTTGGGGAGAGGAGCTCGCGCGCATCGAGGCCCGCATCGGCCGCGCCGACACGCCCCCCGAGGCCCGGGACGCGGTCGAGGTCGCGCTCGTGCGCACCGGGACGGGCGGTGCCCGCAAGCGGATCCGGGTGAACGGCGTCGCGCGCCGGGCCGCCGGGCTCGGCGGCGTCCTCCGGACGGTGCTGTTCGCGCCGGAGGAGATGCTGCTCGTGGCGGGCTCGCCGTCGCTCCGCCGCGAGGCGCTCGACAGGCTCGCCGGCCAGCGCTCGGCGGCCTACGGGCGGGAGCTCGCGACCTACGGCCGCGCGCTCCAGCAGCGCAACGGGCTGCTGCGCGCGATCCGCGAGGAGCAGGCGACCCGGGCCGAGCTGCGGTTCTGGGACCAGGCGTTCCTCGAGTCGGGCACGGCCGTTCGCGAGGAACGCCACCGCCTGCTCCTGGCGCTCGATGCGCCGCTCGCGGCCGCACACCGCGAGATCGCCCCGGACGAGGCGGCCATCGAGCCCCTCCGGCTGACCTATGCCACCAACGCGCCGCAGCACCCGGGTGAGTCCGTGCGTGACGCGCTGACCCGCCGCCTCGCCGAGACGGCCGAGAAGGAGGTCTGGAACGGCACGACGCTCATCGGGCCGCACCGGGACGACCTCGTGTTCGAGATGGGCGGCCGGCCCCTCGCGTCGTTCGCGTCCCGGGGCCAGCAGCGGACGGCGATCCTCGCGTTCAAGCTCGCGGAGCTCGACCTGCTGACCGCCCTCGACGGTCGCCCGCCGCTTCTGCTCCTCGACGATGTGTTCAGCGAGCTCGACCCGGAGCGGCGGGCGCACCTCGTCCGCCGGATCGCGGGGCTGCCGCAGGCGTTCGTCACCACGACGACGCTCGAGGACATCGACCCGGCGCTGCGCAGCGTCGGCACGGCCTGGGCGGTCACGGTGGACGCCGACGGGACCTCCCGCCTCGAGCGTGGTGCTGCAGCCGACGAGCCCGGTCGCGGCGATGGATGACCGCGACCCGGAATCCCCGGCCCGTCGCCGCCGGCCGTCTCGCGTCAGCGACCTGCTGCCCGAGGCCGCCCGTGCCCTCGGCCTCGAGGACGAGCTCCGCCTCGCCCGGGCGATCACCACGTGGGAGGCGATCATCGCCGAGCGGGTGCCGCCCGCCGTCGGCTCGTGCCGGCTCGTGGCGCTGGAGCCCGACACGCTCGTCGTGGCGGTCGACGAGCCGATCGTCGCGGCCGAGCTGCGGATGCGCGCGCTCGAGCTCCTGGGCGCGTTCGCGACGGCGCCGGGCGGGACTCGCGCACACCAGCTGAAGCTCCGGGGCGATACTGGGAGCGGCGCCGGACGGGTGCGCTGAGGGCAGGGGAAGGGGGTGGCATGGGGAGCTCGCGAGACCGCTGTCGGGACCTCGCGGACCGGTCCGGATGGCCGATGGGGGCGGCCGGGCCGCCCGCGTATAATCCCATCCCCGCTGCCGACGGGACCCCGCGTCACGACCCCGCGCACAGGCGCGTCGAACACCCCATGAGGCTCGCCCCTTGGCCGTCCGTCTCCAGCTGAAGCTCGGCGCCGTCACGGAGCAGGACCGCCTGCCGGACTCCCCCGACACCGTCGTCGTGGTCGAGCCCGCCGTGGGGTCCGTCGGGCGGACGAAGGGCAACCTGTACCTGCTGGTCACCTCGCGCGTGGCCGGTGCGAAGGCGCACGAGGCGACCCGGATGGTCGCCGACACCATCCGGAACGAGTACTACTACGACGAGTCCGCCGGGATCCGGCAGTGCCTGGTCAAGGTGATGACGGTCGCGAACAAGCGGCTCGGCCACCAGCGGGACCGGTACGGGTTCGGCCACCAGGCGGACGGCGCCGGCCCCATCGGCGTCGCGGTCGCCGTCGTCCGTGGCCGCGAGCTGTACGTCGCGACGATGGGCCCGGCGGAGGCCTACCTCATCCGCCAGGCACGGCTGTCGACGCTCCCGGACCCCAACCGCGAGCGCGGCCTCCCGGCCGAGAGCCTCGAGCCCGAGGTCTGGCGCGGCGAGCTCAACGTCGGCGACTCGCTGTGCCTGGTCTCCGCGAACGTCGTCAGCCGGGTCGGGACCGACGCGCTCAAGGACGCGCTCGTCACGCTCCACCCGCAGTCGGCGATCGAGCACCTCCACGCGCGTTTCGTCGCGGCCGAGGGCAAGGGCTCGGACGGGGCCGTGGCGTTCGAGGCCTCCGAGATCGGCGCGACGCACAAGACCCGCTCGCTCGTCCCGGTCCGCCCCGCCGAGCCGCTGGCCGGCGCCCCCGACCGGGGCCCGATCCCGCTGGCGGATTCCATGACGGCCGGAGCGGCCGCCGTGGGTGCCTCAGCGACCCGGGCGAAGGACGCCGCCGGCAACGGCGTGCAGCGCGCCATCTGGGGCGTCCAGGACCTCCTGCCCCGGCGTGCGCCCGCCAAGCGCAAGGTCACGGCGGCCACGTCGCGCATGGAGACCCAGCGTCGCGCCGCGATGGCCGTCCTCGCCCTGATCGTCGTCGCCGGCGCGCTGGTCGTCGGCGTCAACGCGTTCGGCGGCAGCCACCCGGACACCGGCGCCATCGAGTCGCTCACGGCCGCGGAGCGCGCCTTCGAGGAGGCCCAGGCGGCGCTCGCCGCGGTCAGCGCCCCGGGTGTGGACCTCGTCGCGGACGACCCGGGCCGCGCCCTGGAGCTGCTCAACACGGCCTACGCCAAGCTCGACGAGGCCGCGAAGCTCTCCTATCCCATCGGGCAGATCACGCCGCTCCGCGCGAAGGCGCTCGAGGGCCTCGACCGGCTGTACCTCGTGCGGCAGGTGAACACGACGCCCGTGTTCGAGTTCCCGGCCGAGAAGCCACCCAAGCTCGACGCGCTCGTCCGCGGCTCCGACGGCGCGCCGTACGTCCTGGACTCCGCGAACGAGACCGTGTGGCGGATCGACATCAAGAAGCAGAAGGCGTCGGCGATCCTCAAGACCGGGACGAAGGCGTCCGGGGTCCGCGCCGCCGCCCCCAAGCTGCTGACCACCGGCGGCCCCGACATCCTCGTCCTCGACGCCAAGAACAACCTGTGGCGCTGGCGTCCGTCGAACACCACCGGCAAGGGCACCCTGGTCCACATCCGGGTGAAGGACTCTGCTTCGTGGGGCGACGACATCAAGGACATCGCGACCTTCGTCGCGAACTTCGACGCCGCCTTCTACAAGCTCTACGTCGTCGACCCGTCGGCCCAGAACATCATGGTCCTCTCGCCCGCCAACGACGGCTCGGGCTACCCCGTCAAGCCCAACCCGCGCCTGCCCACCGAGCGGGACGTGTCCGGGATCACGGACCTCCTCATCGACGGCGA
>JAICUV010000377.1 GCA_025935655.1 Chloroflexota bacterium
CGGCGCCGTTCATCGCCCGGGCGCGCCGCGCGCGCAAGCTCCTCGGCGGGGGGATGCGCCAGGCGGGCGTCCTGGCCGCGGCCGGGCTCCTCGCCCTTGGCGACGGGCCCGACGGGGAGGGCGGCCTCATCGCCCGGCTCGCGGAGGACCACGCCAACGCCCGCCGGCTCGCGGCCGGGATCGCGACCCTCGACGGCATCCGATCCCCGGGCGGGATCGCCCAGCCGGACGAGCTGGGCGAGCGCCTGGACCCCGCGCACATCGCCACCAACTTCGTCCTGTTCCGCGTCGATCGCGACCGCACGGCCTTCCTCGACGCCCTCGCGGCGCGGGACGTCCACATGGTCCCGTACGCGCACGGCCAGGTCCGCGCGGTCACGAACCGCGGCGTGACGGCCGAGGACATCGACCGCGTGATCGCCTCGGTCGCCGAGGCGCTGCGCGAGACCGCCCCCCAGCCTGCCGGCGTGCCGGCTCCCAGCGCGGTCTAGGCCGCGTCGCGGAGCAGCCACCCACCACCAGGGCACCCGCCGGCCCACCACGAGGCGCCCGCGAGCCGGGCGCCGGAGGAACGATGATCGACCTGCTCCCGGGCGTCGCGCTCCCTCGTCCCGCGCCCGCGGCTGACGCAGGGCCGCTGGACGAGGTCCTCTACGACCTCGTGGAGACGCGCGTCCGCCGGCTGTTCACGCACAACCCGGCGCTGGCCACGATGCGCGGGATCCACACCGAGGACCACCACCTCGGCGACGGGAGCCGGGACCGGATCCTCCACGAGATCGCCGCGGACCGTTCCCACCTGGCGGCGGTCGAGGCGCTCGACGACGCCGGCCTCTCGCGCGCTGCGCGGTTCGAGCGCGATCTGGAGATCCACAACCTCCGCTATGGCCTGTTCGAGGCGGACGAGTTCCGGCGCTGGGAGCGCACCGGGACCGCCACCGACGCCATCGGCGACGGCGTGTTCCTCCTGTTCGCCCGCGGCGCCGCACCCGTCGCGGAGCGCCTCGAGCGGATCGCCGACCGGCTGGAGCTCGCTCCGGCGTACATCGAGGCGTCGAAGTCGCGGCTCGTGGGGGTGCCCGTCCGGACGTGGCTGGGCGTGGAGGCCCGGTCCGCGGACGAGCTGCCCGCGATGTTCGCCGAGATCCTCGCCGTCGGTGCTGGCTCGCTGTCGCGGGTGGAGCTCGCGCGGCTGCGGCGTGCCATCGACACCACCAACGACGCCCTCGCCGACTACGGCGCCTGGCTGCGCGAGGCGATGACCGACGCGACGGACGATTGGCCGCTGGGCCGCGAGCGCTACGACGAGCTCGTCCGGCTGCGCGCGTTCGGCGACCTTGACGCGGACGCGATCCTCGCGATCGGGACCGACCAGCTGCAGGCCAGCCTCGAGGGCCGCCGCGCCGCCGCCCGCGAGCTGGACCCGGACGCGGACTTCGTCACGGTCCTCGACCGTCTCAAGAGCGACCACCCGGCGACGTTCGAGGAGGCGCTCGACGGCTACCGCGATGCGATGCGCCGCGCCCGTGCGCACGTCATCGAGCACGGCATCGCCACCATCCCGGCCGACGAGCACGTCGAGGTCATCGAGACCCCGGAGTTCCTGCGCGCGGTCATGCCCTTCGCCGCGTACTACGAGCCGGCCCGGTTCGACGCGGACCAGCGGGCGCTGTACATCGTGACGCCCTCGATCGACGCCGACTCCGACGCGATGCGCGAGCACTACTGGGCCTCGATCTCCAACACCAGCATCCACGAGGCGTACCCGGGGCACCACCTCCAGCTCGCCATCGCCGCGCGGCACCCGAGCCTCACCCGGATGCTCACCGAGGCCCCCGAGTTCGTCGAGGGGTGGGGCATGTACAGCGAGCAGATGATGCGCGAGACGGGCTTCGACGACGGCCCGGCCTTCCGGATGGCGATGTACACGGACATCATCTGGCGCGCGTGCCGGATCATCCTCGACGTGCGGATGCACCGCGGCGAGCTCACCGCCCACGAGGCGATCGACTTCCTGATCGAGCACACGGGCTTCGAGCCCGCGAACGCGCGCGCGGAGGTCCGGCGGTACACGTACACCCCGGGCTACCAGCTGTCCTACCTGCTGGGCAAAGTGCTGATCCTCGGGCTGCGCGAGGAGGAGCGGCGCCGGCGCGGCGACGCCTTCAGCCTGCGCTCCTTCCACGACACGCTGCTGCGCAACGGCTCGCTGCCCATCTCGTTCCACCGCCG
>JAICUV010000336.1 GCA_025935655.1 Chloroflexota bacterium
ATCGTCCGCGGCAGGGACGACGTGATCCGCGCGTTCTACAACGTGTGCCGCCACCGGGGGACCGCGGTGGAGGAGCGTGAGTGCGGCACCGCCGTCCGGTTCCAGTGCCCCTACCACGCTTGGATCTACGACCTCGACGGCCGGCTCGTCCGGGCGAAGCACACCGAGGACCTCGAGGATTTCAGCTTCGAGGGGTTCGGGCTCCAGGCGATCCGGTGCGAGACGTGGGGCGGCTTCGTGTTCCTGTGCTTCGCGGGTGAGGACGTCACGCCGCCGCTTCGCGAGTACATGGGGGACTGGTTCGAACACCACGCCGGCTTCGGGCGGGACATGTCGACGTTGGTGCGCGCCGCGCGGCTCTCGTACGACGTCGGCGCCAACTGGAAGATCGTCGCCGAGAACTACAGCGAGTGCTACCACTGCCCGCCCGTCCACCGGATGCTCAACCGGCTGACGCCGTACGACCTGGGCGAGGACTTCCTGGCCGAGGGACCGTGGAAGGGTGGCTGGATGCCGTTCGCCGAGGGGTGCGAGACGATGTCCATGAGCGGCACCCGCGACGGCCGGCCGCTGCTCTACGCGCGCGACGAGACCGAGGAACGGCGGATCTACTACTACATCCTGTGGCCGAACCTCATCGTCTCGGTCCACCCCGACTACGTCCTGACGCACCAAGCCTGGCCGGAGGGTCCCAACCGCTCCACGGTCCACTGCGACCTGTACGTGGAGGCCGATCGGGCGGGCTCGCTCGACGTCAGCGGGGCGGTCGAGTTCTGGGACATCACGAACCGCGAGGACTACCACGTCGTCGAGATGCAGCAGCAGGGCACCCGATCCCGCTCCTGGACGGCGGGCCGCTACTCCAACCAGGAGGCGAGCGTCCACGCGTTCGACATCATGGTCGCCGACCGCTACGCGAACGACGGCTCGCACACCGTGCGCGGCTGGCGCACCGAGACCGCGGCCGACCGACGCCTCGTGACCCGCAAGCTCGGTCCCGGCCAGCAGGCGGAGTTCGAGGAGGGAGAGGCGGCGCGAGCCTCCGCGGCCGGGGCGTCCGCGGCCCGGGCGTCCGCGGACATGCCCACGAACGGGTCCAGCGGGGCCGGCTGAGGGGCACCGGCCGGACGCCGGCCGGACGCCCGGGGACTGGCGCCCACAAATGCGCCAATCGCGATCGTTCGACCACCGTCGAACACCGGCAGTTCCAGTGTGCCGCCGGCCGTCCCGCGCGCCACCCCCGACCCGCGGGGAGTGGCGCCCACGAAGGCACCCATGGCGATCGTTCGACGACCGTCGAACACCGGCCAATCCCGCGCGTCACCCGTTCGACGCCGCTTGGCGAGCACACAGCGAGCGCACAGCGGGCCGCCAGGCCGCCAGCCCTCAGGCCACAGGGCCACAGGGTCCGCCGGGTCGGCCAGGCCGCCGGGGCGGCCAAGCCGCTGGTTCACTGGCCGCCGGGCCGCCGGGCCGCCAGCTGCCGAGCCGCCAGCTGCCGGGCGCGCGGGTTCTCAGCTACCTAAAGGCCAGATGTCGGCGACCTCCCAGCGGTCTCGAGGGGGCCGTGCGGCGGGCCTGGATCGTTCGACGGCGATCGAACGAAGCCCATGTGTGCCCGGGGACGCGAGGCGAGCCGGGCGCCACGGCCGCGCGAGCGCTGGTGTGCCGGGCGCGCCGCGAACGCGCGAGGCGGCCGGCCCGCCGGGCGCCGCGACCGCGCGAGCGCGGGTGAACCGGGGGCGGAGCCCTCAGCGACCCGGCATCGCCTTGTGGGTGCGCTCGACGTCCTCGATGAGGCGGACCGTGCCGTCGGTGACCACCTGGAGATACCGCTCGCCGAACTCGGCGGTCGACTCGCGGGCGTCGCCCCACGTGCCCGACGCCGTTGCCCGGTAGACGGAGCCCGGTGACGAGAAGAAGAACGCGGTGTGCACGGCCGCACCGCTCTGCGTCTCCGGGAATGGCGGGAACTCGCGGTTCGCGCGCTCCATGTCGACCAGGTCGGGGTTGATCGCGAGGACGGCGGAGGTCTCGCCCTTGTTCGCGTGGAGGCCATTGGCGGGATCGAAGTACTCGGCGGCCTCCTCGGGCGTCATGCCGTCCCAGTAGTTGACGGGGAAGCAGCGCGCGCCCTCGGGCAGCCGGTCCGCGGCGTTCGCACACGCGTACGCGATCGCGTAGGTGTTGTCGTAGTGGCCGTTGAGGAAGACGACGCGCCGGAAGCCGATCGACGTCAGCGCCACGCACAGGTCCTCGATGAGCGACATGAACGTGGGGATCCGGATGTGCACGAGCCCCGCGAAGCCCGCGTGCGGATACGAGAGCGAGTAGGGGATCGTCGGCGCGACGACGGCGCCGAGCCGTGGCGCGGCACGCCGCGCGACCTCGGTCGGGACGAGCGCGTCCGTCAGCAGCGGTCCATGGGGCCCGTGCTGCTCCGTGGATCCCACCGGGACGATGACGGTGTCGTGATCGACGAGGAAGGCCTCGACCTCGAGCGTGGTCATCTCGCCCAGGAACACCGTCGGCGGCTTCATCGTGTCTGCTCCTCGTTCGATGCGATGGTTGTCGTCAGCTCCCCGATCCCCTCGATCCAGCATGTCACGCGGTCGCCCGGCTCCAGCCGGCGCCCGGGTCCGGGCGGCGTGGTCAGCCGGGCCGGCGTCCCGGACGCGATGAGGTCGCCCGGCCGCAGGACGAGGTGCCGGCTGAGGTACGAGACGATCTCGGCGACCCCGAACCGCATCGATGACGTCCGGTCGTCCTGGATCGCCTCCCCGTTGATCGTGCAGCCCAGCCCAACGTCGCGCGCGTCCAGCTCGTCGGCGGTGACGATCCACGGACCGACGGGGCAGAACCCGGGCATCGACTTCCCGATGAGCCACTGGTCACCGTCGAGCCACTCGTCCCGCGAGGAGACGTCGTCGATGATCGTCCACCCGAGGACATGGCCCATGGCTTCGGCGGGCGTGACGCCGGCGGCGGTCCGCCCGATGACGATCCCAAGCTCGCACTCGGCGTCGACGTTCGCGGTGAGCGACCGGTCCCAGCTGAGCGTTGCGCCGTCCCCGGCGACGGACGAGGCGGCCTTGCCGTAGATCAGCGGCCGCTCGGGGCCGCCGCGGGCCTCCCCTGGCGCGAGGTAGTTCAGCCCGACGGTGTAGATCGCGCCGGGGTCCGGGATC
>JAICUV010000157.1 GCA_025935655.1 Chloroflexota bacterium
CCCGGCGACTTCGGCATCCCGCAGGTGGCCCCGGCGACCCAGCGCACGACCAAGCCGATGAAGTCCCGCTGGGGCGGCGACGGCGCGAACACGGCGGGCGACCTGCCCCGGGGCACCGGTCGCGTGGTCACGGCCGGCGGCATGGTCTACATCACGACGGTCGGCCCCGTCGACCTCGAGACGGGGGCGGTGGTGAGCCCGGCGCTCAACGTCCAGGTCACCCAGTGCCTGCGCAACCTCAAGGCGCTCCTCGAGCAGCACGGCAGCTCGCTCGAGAAGATCGTGTGGGCGAACTGGTGCCTGCGCGACCAGGCGGACTTCGACGCGTTCAGCGACGAGTGGAACAAGTGGTTCCCCGGCGACGCGCCCATCGGGCAGGGCACGCTGATGCCGGCCCTCCAGCGCCGCGCCGGGTTCCGGGCGTCGATCGGGGTCATCGCCCAGCAGTAGCCCACGGTGGCAGCGCGCCACCGCTACGATCGCCCCGATGGCCTTCGACCTGCTCCTGCGCCACGGCACGCTCGCGGACGGGTCGGGCACGCCGCTTCGCCCCGCCGACGTCGGCGTCACCGGCGACCGGATCGCCGCGGTCGGCGACCTGTCCGCGGTGGCGGATGCGGACGTCGCCCTCGTCATCGACGCGCGTGGCCTCGTCGTCGCGCCGGGCTTCGTGGACCCGCATGGCCACTCCGACGGGAACGTGCTCGTGGACGGCGCGCTCGCGAGCCACCTCCACCAGGGCTACACGACCCAGCTGTCGGGCAACTGCGGGTTCACCTTCGCGCCCCTCAACGATGTCTCGCGGCCGGGGATCGAGCCGGAGCTCGAGGCGCTCGGCCTCGACCCCGCGTGGCGGACGTTCGGCGAGTACCTCGACGCGGTGGACGCGGTCGCGCTGGGCCCCAACGTCGCGTTCCTCCTGGGCCACGGGACGGTGCGCGGGGCCGTGCTGGGCGCGGACGACCGCGCGCCAACCGACGCGGAGCTGGCCGCGATGGTCGGCCACGCCGAGGAGGCGATGGACGCCGGCGCGATCGGCCTCTCGAGCGGCCTGATCTACGCGCCGGGGATCCACGGCACGCCGGACGAGGTGGCTGCGCTCGTGGCGGCCGCCTACCGGCGCGGCGGCCTGTATGCGACCCACATGCGCAACGAGTCGGCGGGTGTCCACGCCGCGATCGAGGAGGCGATCGTCACCGCCCGGGTGGCCGGGGAGCGGGCAGGGCGGCCGGGCCGCCTCCAGGTCTCGCACCTCAAGGCCGGCGCGCGCGCCGTCTGGGGCGAGGGCGCGGCGCTCGTCCGGCGGATCGAGCGGGCGCGGGCGGACGGCCTCGATGCGGCGGCCGACCAGTACCCGTACACGGCCGCGTCCACCACCCTCGCGACGCTGCTCCCGCCGGAGGTCCTGGCCCTCGACCCCGATGACGCGGCCGCCGCACTGCGCGATCGCGCGACCCGCGCCCGCATTCGGGAGCTCCAGGCGAGCGGCATCAGCGGCTGGGAGAACGTCGCCCAGGACCCGGGCTGGGACGGGATCGTCATCGCACGCAGCGCGTCGCGTCCGGAGTGGAACGGCCGCAGCCTCGCCGCGCTGGCGGGCGACCTCGGTGGCGATCCGTTCGACCTCGCGCTGGACGTGCTGGCCGACGACCGCCTCGCCGTCGACATCGTCCTCCACTGCATGGACGAGGGCGACCTCGAGGCGATCATGGGCGTCCCGTGGATCGCCGTGTGCACGGACGCGGGCGGCCGCCGACCGGGCCACCCGGTCCTCGACGATGGCGTCCCGCATCCCCGTGCGTACGGGTCCACGGCGCGCGTCCTCGGGCGGTACGTGCGCGAGCGTGGCGTGCTGCCGCTGGAGACGGCCGTCGCGAAGCTCAGCGCGGTCCCCGCCGCGCGCCTCGGGCTCGCCGACCGCGGCCAGGTGCGCGTGGGGTGGGCCGCGGACCTCGTCGCGTTCGACCCGGTCACGGTGATCGACGAGGCGACCTACGAGCGACCCGCGCGCTACCCCACCGGGATCGCACACGTGATCGTCAACGGGCGGCTCGCGATCCGGGATGGCGCCGAGACCGGCGACCTGCCGGGCCGGCTCCTCCGGCGGGCCTGAGGCGGTGGCGACGGCGTCCATGCCCGAGACGAGCGTCCTCGAGACGATGGCCGTGGCGCGGCTCCCCGGCGGCGAGCTGCGCTACCTGCTGCGTCGCTCGCCGCGCGCCCGCCGGCTGCGCGTGACCGTCCACCCGGATCGCGGCGTGGTCGTCTCGCTGCCGGTCGCCGCTCGGCGTGGCTGGGGACACCCGGACGCGCTCGTGGACCGGTTCCTCGCCGAGCGCGAGGACTGGATCCGCGGCCACCTCGAGCGCCAGGAGGCGACCCGCGCCAGGCTCGAGGACCGTCCCCACGTCGACGACGGGCGCCTCGTCCCGTACCTCGGCGAGCCCCACCGCATCCGGGTCGTGCCGGCGCCGCCGGGCGTCCGGTCGACGCGCGTGTCGCGAGTGGGCGCGGAGGACGGGGACGAGCTGCTGGTCGAGCGCGTCGTCCGCGACCGGCGGGACACGGCGGACATCCTCGAGGCGTGGTTCCGCGCCCGGGCAAGGGCGACCATCGACGAGGCGATCGCGCGCCACGGTCCGGCGCTCGGCGTCGTGCCGCGAAGCATCACGATCCGCGACACCACGTCCCGCTGGGGCAGCTGCTCGCGGCGCGGTGCGCTGTCGTTCAGCTGGCGCCTCATCCTCGCGCCGCCGGCGGCGCTCGACGCGGTTGCTGCCCACGAGCTGTGCCACCTGCGGGTGTTCGGACACACCCCGGCGTTCTGGGGGCTGCTGGAGACGCGCGTCCCGGATCACGCGGCCTGGCGCCGGTGGCTGCGCCGGCACGCCCCCGAGCTGCACGCGGCGCTCGACTGAGACGCGTCGTGTGCCGAGCGTCCCGGTCGGACATGGACGTTTGACGGTCGAAATCGGTCGCCGCCGGGGGAACCATACGGGGGCGCTCGATCGTCACAGTGGCGCACGGCTCCCGCCGTCGTCGCCCATCACCGGTTCCAGGGGACCCATGCCGTCACGTCTCGCTCCCCTTCTCGCCGCAGCGCTCGCGCTGCTTGCCGTCGCCGCGTGTGCCACGCCGGCCGTCGCGCCGGCATCGCAGGCGCCCGTGGCCTCGCCGCCCGTCGTCCCGACCCCCACCCCCGTCCCGACCGCCGTCCCGGAGCCCACGCCGACGCCGACGCTCAATGCGGGCGATGTCGTCGACGAGGGCCGCGGCGGCGAGCTGACGGTCGAGTTCCCCAAGCCGGACCTCCTGGACGTGACCCTGGAGGACAGCGAGGCGAAGGCCTGGCGGGTCATCGTGACCGGGACGGGCGAGCGCGCCGCGGACCGACTCGAGGTCGTCGTCGAGGCGGGCGACGTCGGCCCGATCGTCACCGCGACCGAGGTCCAGCAGGGCGAGGTCACCGGCTCGATCGACCTGTCCGACTACTCCGACGAGACGATGGCCGCGGGCGGCTGCCACCACACCCTGGACGTGTGCATCGACAGCTCCTCGTTCCAGTTCTCGGACGACGGGACCGGCCGCCTGCGGATCCGTCTCCAGATGCCCGACCCCGCCGCGGGCCGGCTGCTCATCACCGGCGGGACCGCCGGATGGCCGGGCGAGCCGTTCATCCTCGGCGACTGGACCGACACCGAGTCCTTCCCGTGGGGCGAGGGCTGACGTCCCGGTCGCCACGCAGGAATCCCCGCCTGACATGCCGACGCCCGCTGCTCGCGTGGCGGACGTTCCCCTAGATCGATTCGAACCGCACGGCCATCACGCACCGTCCTCGCTGGGCGGGACCACCTCGACGCGGAAGTCGCGACCTTCCCAGCGGCCGGCGTCCGGCCACCAGGCGGTGAACTCGACCGCGCCGCCGGGTGCCAGCCGGTCCGAGCCCGGGACGTCCACCAGCCACACGCCGAGGCCCGTGTCCCGTGCGTCGAGATCGCTCCAGGCCTGCCAGTGGTCGGTGGAGAATCGGACTCGCGCCGGCGCCATGAGCTCCAGGCGCAGGATCCGACCCGCGGGCATCGACGGCCGCGGCGCCGTGAACCGCCACGTCGCCCGCGTGGCCTTCGGTGCGATCCCGCGATAGCGGCGCCAGGCCGCCTCGGGGCGGTCGATCGAGTGGCCCAGGGCGATCGACCGGACGAGCTTCACGTACTCCGCGTGCGCCCAGGCGAGCGGCATCGCCGAGCCGCTCGGCCGCCCCGGCGAGAGGTGACGAGCGGGGATCGGCCGCGCGTCCCAGACCTGCTCCGGCAGCATCCCGCCGCCCGATCCCATGCGCCGCATCGCCTCGAGGTACGGTCGCGCGTCGCGCCCGGCGTCCAGCTCGTAGTGCCCCCGCTCGCCGACGAGGAGGGGCCAGCCGCGGCCGATCCCCGTCCCGTCGTAGGCGCTCCCGTCCTCGTGCTCGCCGTAGCCGTCGCCCGTGTAGCGGTGCCAGACCGGTCCGCTTGGCGTGACCGTGCGCAGCAGGGCATCGGCGATCGCCACGCTCGAGACGATCCGCGGGTCGTCGGGGAGGCGGAGCCCGAACCGCACCAGCGCGAGGAAGTCCGTCCCGAACACCTCGTCGCCCGGCACCAGTGACGCCTCGGGCGGCCGATTGCGCACCGTCACCGGCGTCGACAGGGGCGCCCCCGCGAGCACGTCCGGCGACGAGATCCGGACGTAGTGGCCGTCCACGCCGTGCTCCCGGGCGAGGCGGGTGCCGCGCGCGTAGGTCCAGTCCTCGATCGAGGCATTCCAGTCGTCCGCGAGCTCCAGGCAGTAGGCGGCGGCTGGCTCGGGCAGGTGCCCGGCGGCGACGACCAGGGCGGCCACGACCGGTGCCAGCGTGGACGGCGTCAGGCCCGCGGTCTCCTCCCAGCGGTCCTGGCTCGTGGCGGGGCCGCTCCTCGCGATGAACCCGGCGGCCCGGGCGATCATGCCGTCGAGCGCCTCCTGGCTGACCAGGTTCCGGAACGCCTCCTCGTGCGGGCCGGTCCTCCCGTGCATGTGGGCGGCGCCCGCGCGGACGGCCCCTGCGAGCAGGAGCGGGTAGGCGGCCTCGTCGAGCTGCAGGCCCGTCCAGTAGGCCACCCCGTCCACCCACTGGTTCTGGGGCCAGTGGCCGTCCGGCTCCTGCGACGCCACGAGGTAGGCGAGGGTGCGGCGGGCCGTCGCGACGGCGCCCAGCGCCACGAACGCGCCGGCCGACTCGACGAGGTCTCGAGCCCAGACCAGGTGGTACCCGCCGAGGTCGTTGCTGGTGTTGCCCCAGGGGACCGACAGGCTGGCCACGGTCGCGCCCGGCAGGGTTCGGTCCTGGTGTGTCCTGAGCACCGCCGCGGAGGTCAGGTACAGGTCGCGCTCGTCCGGCGGCAGCTCGTCGGGCGGGTCCGCCACGGTGCGGGTGAACCCGCGCCAGTTCCCGAGATACTCGTCCCAGGCGTTCGCGAACGGGCCGGCCAGCGCCGCGGAGGCCTCGAGCCCCGCCTCCTCGGGCCGGCCCCCGAACGCGAGGGCGAGCTGGGCCGCGCCGCCGTCGAGCGCGAGCTCGGTCATCCCCGCCACGTTGCCGGGGCCGGCCTGCCCGTATGTCCAGGCCATCCGGCCGTTCGCCTGGAAGTCCTGCCACCCGTCCGATGCGCCGACGTACCCCACGCCCTGGCGCAGCGGGCTCGGGTCCGATGCCAGTGCCAGCGCCCACGGGCCGTCCTGCGCGAAGAGCATGGGGCGGCCCTTGTGGGCGCCGACCCAGGCGCGGCCGTGGAGGCCGCTGAACCCCAGGTGCGGCGCGAGGAGCGGGTAGAGGCGCAGCGGATGGGCCGCGGGCCCCGCGCCCGCGGGGTCGCGGAGGTCCTCGAGCCGGGCCTCGATCCGGACCACGTCCGCGTGGTCGTCGGCGCAGATGCGCAGGGTGAGCCGGTAGCCCCCGTGGGTGTGCACGGCGGTGACCGCCGGCGCTCCCCGCTCGGCGTGGCGGACCTCGTGCGCGGCGTCGCGCTTGACCTCGCTCCAGAAGCCCGCGTCGTCCGCGACGATGAACCCCAGGTCCCGCACCTGCGGCCGGTCCACGTGCGGCCAGTAGACCTCGTTGAGGATGCCGCGCCCGACCGTGAACCACACCCGGCTCGAGTAGTGCGACGTCCCGACGGCGTCCTTGTCGCTGCTCGACCAGGTCGGAGCGGCGCCGGGCGCCCCGGGGGCGACGAGGCCGTCCGGCTCGCTCATCCCACGCCCTGGGCAACGTCCCGCGCCGGGGCGGGTTCATGCCAGCGATCACCGTGCACGAGCAGCCTCGCCGCCTCGGGCGGGCCCCACGTTCCGGGCTGGTACGCGATGGGCGTGGCCTCGACGTCGAGCACGCCATCGACGATTCGCCAGGCGGCCTCGACCGCGTCCTGGCGCGAGAACAGCGACTGGTCGCCCTCGACCGCGTCACCGATCAGGCGCTGGTAGGGCGGCTGCTCTGTCCCGTCCTGGTGCGAGGCGAACAGCTCGACCGGCTCGCCGACCATCGCCTCGCCCGGCTTCTTGGCCCGGGTCCCGAGCGAGATCGACATGTCCGGCGACAGGCGGAAGCGGAAGTAGTCGGCATCGCGCGGCTCCTCCTCGCCGAACACCGCCTGCGGCGGCCGGCGCATCTCGACCCGGACCTCGGTCACCGTCACCGGCAGGCACTTGCCGGTCCGGATGTAGAAGGGCACGCCGCCCCAGCGCCACGTGTCGACGTGGAGACGCAGCGCCGCGAACGTCTCGACGGACGAGCCGGACGCGACGCCCGGGACGTCGCGATAACCCAGGTACTGGCCGCGGACGACATCGTCCGGCCCGAGCGGACGGATCGAGTCCAGCACCTTGAACTGCTCGTTGCGGACCGCCTCGGTCGTGGCGCCCGAGGGCGCCTCCATCGCGAGCAGGCTCACGACCTGCAACAGGTGGTTCTGGACGACGTCGCGGATCGCCCCGGTCTGGTCGTAGAAGGCGCCGCGGTCGGCGACGCCGAACGCCTCGGGCATGTTGATCTGCACGGACGAGACCCGGTCGCGGTTCCAGAGGGGCTCGAGGAACGAGTTCGCGAAGCGGAAGTAGAGCAGGTTCCGGACCGGCTCCTTGCCCAGGTAGTGGTCGATGCGGAAGACGTCCGCCTCCGCGAAGACGGCGTGGATCGTCTCGTTGAGCGCCACCGCGGACGCGAGGTCGTGGCCGAACGGCTTCTCCACGATGATCCGCGCCCCGGCCGCACACCCCGACGCCTGGAGGTTGGTGACCACCTCGCCGAACAGTGACGGCGGCACGGCCAGGTAGTGGAGCGGGTGACGCGCCTCGCCCAGTTCCCGGCGCAGGGCGTGGAACGTCTCGACGTCGTCGTCCGACCCCTTGACGTACCGCAGGTGGTCGGTGAGGGTCGTGGTCGCGGTCGCATCCGTGAACCCGTGCGCCCGAAGGCTCTCGCGGGCGCGCTCTTTCAGGCTCTCGAGGTCGCCGGACCGGGCCACGCCGATGATCGGCAGGTCGAAGCCGTCCTCGAGGATGAGGCCCGCGAGCGCGGGGAAGATCTGCTTGAAGGCGAGATCGCCGGTGGCCCCGAAGAACACGAAGGCGTCGGACCGCACGTCCGGCCGGGCGGCGGGATGAACCGGGGCAACAGCCATTCGCCCTCAGCCCTTCCCGTCGTCGTGGCCGCCCGACGGGGCGGCGCCGACGCGTGGATCCCGGTCGCGCGCGGTCGGCTCCATGTGCACCGTCAGCAGCACCTGGCTCGGCACGCTTGCGTGCAGGTCGTGGGCGACGCCCGGGGAGAGCACGAGCAGTGTCCCGGCGTCCAGCTCGCGTTCGCCCTCCGCCGTCCTGACCTGCACGCGGCCGGCCAGGGCGTGGATCGTGACCAATCCGTCGGCCACGTGGTCCAGGAGCCGGCCGCCCGCCTCGAAGTCGAACAGGACCAGCGCAACCGACCCGTGGTGGGCGATCGTGATCTGGCGGTGGCCGTTGGTGGCGGGGTGGGGCTCCGCCCGCAGCC
>JAICUV010000273.1 GCA_025935655.1 Chloroflexota bacterium
GAGGTCGTCGGCGCCAGCGCGTCCAACTGCAGCTACCACCTGCGGGAGCTCGAGCGGTACGGGCTCGTGGAGCGCGTCAGCGGCGCCGCGGGGGACGGCCGCGAGCGGCCGTGGCGGACGACGGCGACGGGGTTCAGCTTCCACCCCGCGGACGACGACCGGGACGACCCTGCCGCTCGCCGCGCGAGCAGCGAGCTGGTCCACCTGGGGATCGACGACGACGCCGCGCTCGCCCACGCGGCGGCGGCCGCGCACGATGCGTTGCCGGCGGACTGGCGGGACGCGGAGGCGATCAACTCATATGGGCTCCGCGTGTCGCCCGGCGAGCTGGCAGCGCTCACGGCGGCGGTCGACGCCCTCATCCGGCCCTTCATCGGCCTCACCCGCGAGGACGTGCCGGCCGACGCTGCGCCGGTCCACGTCACGTTCCAGGCATTCCGCCTTCCCGGCGACACGTGAGCCCGGGTGCCGCCGCCTCGGCGGCCCGCTCGCCGTTGCGCCGTCGCCCGTTCGCGCTCCTGTGGGCGGGCGCCCTCGTCAGCGACCTCGGCGACTGGATGCTGCTCATCGGGCTGCCGGTGTTCGTGTTCCAGCTGACGGGGTCCGCGCTCACCACCTCCACCGTGTTCGTCGCCGAGCTCATCCCGGCGCTGATCCTGGGCCAGGTCGGCGGCGTGCTCGTGGACCGCTGGGACCGGCGCCGGATCCTCGTCGTCGCGAGCCTCCTCCAGGCGGTGCTGCTGCTGCCGCTGCTCGCCGTGGACTCGGCGGACCGGCTGTGGATCGTCTACCTCGTGGCGGCCGCGCAGTCCGCGCTGGCGCGGGTGTGCAGCCCGGCGACGGCGGCGCTCATCCCGGCCCTCGTCCCGCGCGACGAGCTCGCGTCCGCGAACGCGATGAACGCGGTGGGCGCGAGCCTCGCGCGGCTCGCCGGGTCGCCGCTCGGCGGCCTCGCGGTCCAGCTCCTCGGGCTCGGCGGGATCGTCGTGCTGGATGCCGCCACGTTCGTCGTCTCGGCGCTGTTCGTCGCCGCCATCAGGGTGCCCGCGGCCGCGGCCACCTCAGCAAGCGTCGCCGACGGCGCGCCCGGCCCGGCCCGCGCCGTTCGTCCGCACCTCGTCGCCGACTGGGTCGACGGCCTGCGCACGATCCTGCGGACGCCTCGGCTCGGTCCGGCCATCGCGATCGGCGCCGCGAGCCAGGTGGCCCAGGGGATCTTCGTCGTCCTGTTCGTCGTGTTCGTGCTCGACGTGCTCCGCGCGGACGGCGCGGCGGTGGGCCTCATCCGCGGCGTCCAGGCCATCGGCGGCATCGCGGCGGGCATCGGGATCGGCATGCTCCACGGGCGGGTGAGCAACCGCGCGCTCGTCGGCTGGGGGTTCATCGTCTTCGGCGCGATCGCCCTCCTGACCTGGAACCTGTCGGCCGTGACCGACGCGGTGCCGGTCTACGTGCTCCTGTTCATGATCGTGGGGGTGCCCGCCGTCGCCACCTCGGTGGGCCTCCAGTCGCTCATCCAGGCGATCACGCCGCCGTCACACCTGGGCCGCGTGTTCGCGGCGTTCGAGACCGGCGCCGGGGCGCTCCAGGCGGTGGGCGTCGTCATCGCGGGCGCGCTCGCGGACCGCCTCGGGGTGCTGCCGATCCTCAACGTCCAGGGGAGCATCTACGTGCTGTGCGGCGCCGCCGCGCTCGTGTTCCTGCGGGAGCGCGATGCCGGGCGCACGGGACGGGCGACTTAAAGACCGAGGCGGCTCCCGGAGGAGCCGCCTCGATTGCTGTCCCGGTGAAGGTGCCGGCGAACCGGCACTTCTGCCACGCGCCAGGATCATCTATCGCGTCGGCTTAACCGACTACCCTAACCCAACCTACCCATGATCCTGATGCTGGGGCAGCCATGGCTGACTGGCAGCAGGGATACTGTAGCGGGCAGGTGCGGATTGGGAAAGGCGGTTTATCCAGCCTTTCGGTGAAAAACTCTTAACGTTCGCGGCGTCACGCCGGAACGTCGCGCGGCGTCGGCGGGCCCGAATGTTGCGAGGCCTCAACCGTTCTCGCGCGGTCGGCTGCTAGTCCTCGAGGATCGCGACCTTGGTCATCGCGACCGGCTGGTCCGGCAGGTCGCGGCCGTTGCGCGGGGCCGTCGCGATCTGGTCGACGATGTCCAGGCCCTTGGTGACCTGGCCGAAGATCGTGTAGTTCTTGGGCAGCCGGCCGGACAGGTCCTGGTGGCAGATGAAGAACTGCGAGCCGTTCGTGTTGGGACCGGCGTTGGCCATCGCCAGCGTGCCGCGCAGGTAGTCGCCGGGGAACGGCTCGTCCTCGAACTTGTAGCCCGGACCGCCCGTCCCGACCGCGCCCGCGTTGAGCGCCGACTTCTTGCCGTGCTGGCCGTCGCCGCCCTGGATCACGAAGCCCGGGATGACGCGATGGAAGATCACGTCGTCGTAGAAGCCCTTGTTGGCCAGGTCGATGAAGTTCTGGGCGGCCTTCGGCGCGCCCTCGGTGAACAGGTCGGCCTCGATGTCGCCGAGGTCGGTGGTGATGATCGCGCGGGTCATGGGCGTCTCCTGCTTGTCGCTTGTGGACAGGGTAGGTCGGGTCGCGATGCCGCGCCGCCGCGCGGTCAGGGCGTGGCGACGGTGACCGAGGTCATGACGACGGGGTTGGTGGGCAGCTCCTGGTCGGCGGCCGCCGCGATGGCGTCCACGGCCTCCATCCCGGACGTGACCTTCCCGATGATCTGGTACGTGTTCGCGTCCTGCAGCGGCGCGCGAGCGTCGTCCGTGAGCACGATGAAGAACTGCGAGCCGACCGAGTTGGGCTGGGACGTCCGCGCCATCGCCACGACGCCGCGGCCGTAGGTCTCGGTCACCGGCTCGTCCTGGATGGTGTACGGCGGACCCCCGGTGCCGACGAGGTCCGGGATGACGTCCGGCGAGCGGCCGAACTGCCCGTCGCCGCCCTGGATGACGAAGCCCTGGACGACACGGTGGAACACGACGCCGTCGTAGTAGCCGCAGTCGGCGAGCGCGACGAAGTTGCCGGTGGCGATCGGGGACAGCGAGCCCTTGACCTCGATGGCGATGTCGCCCTTGTCGGTCTTGATCGTGACCGTCCGGACGTCGTCAGCGGTCAGCGCCGCAGGCTGCGTCGTCGGGCAGCCGGGTGGGTACGTCGGCCCGGGGTGCGTCGCCGCGGGCGTGGGCGTCGCGGGGCCCTCGCTGATCGGCGGGATGGTCGGGACGGCTCCGCCCCCGGTGCAGGCGGCGAGCAGGGCGGGCACGGCCACGAGGGCCGCGGCGACACGGAGCAGTGGGGTGGGACGGTGACGCGTCATGCGGCAGCCTCCAGGGCGCGGGGGAAGTCGATGGCCCCGGAGAGGAGGGCCTCCCCGAGGATGACACCGGCGACGCCGGCATCGCGAAGTCGGCGGACCCCGTCGAGGTCCGTGGCGCCGCCGGCGACGAGGATGTCCGCGTCGCGGCGCCGCACGAGCGACGCGAGGAGCGCCGGGTCGGGCGAGTGACCGCCGTGGCTGAGGACGAGCCGGCTGACGCCCGACGCGACGAGCTCCTCCACGAGCGACTCGAGCGTCGGCCGGACGGGCCGTCGCCAGGGGAATGCCGCGATGCGCTCCGGCCGCGGGTCCAGCCCGACGGCGAGCCAGTCGCCGGCGACGCCGAGGCAGGCCCGCAGGACGTCCGGGCGCTCGATCATGGCCACGGACACCACCGCCCGGGTCGCGCCCGCGGCGAACGCCAGCCGCACGTGATCGGCCTCCTCGAGCCCGCCCGCGACCTGGAGCGGCACGGCGACCCGGCCCGCCACTGCGCCCACCACCTCGAGGTCCGCGGGCGACTGGCGCTTGGCGCCGTCGAAGTCGACGAGGTGGAGGATCCGCGCGCCCTGGGCGACGAACTGCTCGGCGATCCGCTCCGGGCGGTCGGTGGGTGCGCCGATGCCGGCCGACGCGCCCGGCCAGTACACGACCCGCGAGCGGCCCTTCTCCACGTCGATCGCCGGGATGACGTCCATCGCCATGGGTCAGCCCTCCTCGCGCAGCAGGCGGCGGTGGAACGAGATGGGCAGCGAGCCGTTGCGCAGCAGCGTGTCGTGGAAGGAGCGCAGGCTGAAGGCGTCGCCGCGCCGGCGCCGCTCCTCCTCGCGCAGCCCGAGGATCAGCACCTTGCCCAGCAGGTAGGACAGCTGGTAGCCCGGGGTGTACGTGTACCGCCGGACCTCCGCGCGCGCGTTCGCGGGCTCGAAGCCCGTGTGCTCGATCAGGAAGTCGATGGCCTCGTGGGCGGTGAGCTCGCCGCGGTGCATCCGCACGTCGAGGATGATCCGGCACGCGCGCCAGATGATGTCCGTGTACATCGCCATCCGGAAGGCC
>JAICUV010000088.1 GCA_025935655.1 Chloroflexota bacterium
ACGCTCCTCGAAGCCGCCGAGCCCGCGGGGTTCGGGCCACCGATGCACATCCACCACGACGCGGCCGAGGCGTTCTACATCCTCGAGGGCGAGTACCGGTGTTCGTCGAGGACCGGGAGTTCGCGTGTCCGGCGGGCTCGTTCAGCTACATCCCCGCCGGCCTCGAGCACGGGTTCCGGGTCGGTGCGGTCGCCAGCCGCAAGCTGAACCTGTACGCGCCGTCGGCGATGGTCGGGTACTTCGACGAGCTGAGCGCCGCAATCGGCTCGGGCGACGCCGACCCCGCGAGCCTGGATGCGATCGCCGGGCGACACGGCATGGAGGTCACCGGCCCGGTCCCGGAGGGGTACCTCTAGGGGTGCAGCGCGGCGCCGGGTTGCCCGGCTCGCTCCTGCGCCCCGGCGCTCGTGCCAGGCGCTCGTGCCAGGCGCCCGTGCCAGGCCCGCACGGCGGCCCGGGTCCGCGCGGGGCCGCGGCGGCACGGCTATGCGGTGGGAGACTCTACGGTTCCGCGACGCGACGTTTCAGTCGCCAGCGGAATGGGTTGTTCCGTGGGGCGGCCCTCGGGCGGAACAGGTGAGTCGCCGGGCGCATGTTTCGTTCCACCGCGGAACCGTTGAGTCCGCAGCGGAATAGGGGATGCGGACTGGCGGCTGACGGGTCACGGGCGGCTGACGGGACACAGGCGCCATGACGGCCGCGCTCTCCGGATTCATGACCGGATCGTGCGTGGCATGCGGTAGGGTGCCCGCATGAACGGACATCTGCTGCAGGACGCCTTCGGGCATCACGTCTGGGCATCGGTCGTCGTGCTGGACACGTGCGCCGCCCTCACGCCGGACCAGCTCCAGACCACCGTGCCGGGCACGTACGGCTCCATCCTGGACACGCTCCGCCACCTCGTCGGCGCGGACTACGGGTACCTCGAGGTCCTCTCGCCGGGCGCCTTCGGGCCGTTCGACGGATCCGCCGCCGGCATCGACGAGCTGCGGGCCGCGATGGCCGCGACCGGGCCAGCCTGGATGGCGCTCCTCGACGGCGACATCGATCCCGATGCGGCGTACGCGCGCCACCGCGATGACGGCAGCACGAGCACCGCGCCGATGTCGATCCGGCTGGCCCAGGTCATCCACCACGGCACCGACCACCGCAGCCAGGTGTGCACGGCGCTGACCACGCTCGGGATCGAGCCGCCGGAGATCGACGTCTGGGCCTACGCGTGGAAGGACGGCCGGCTGTCCGAGACGGAGCCGATGGCCTGACCCAGCGAGGAGCATGACGGATGCGCGCCCCGAACCCCGCGGTCGACGCCTACATCAAGGGCCTCGCGGCCGACCGCCAGGAGCCGATGCGCCAGCTGCGCGAGACGATCCGCGCCGCCGCGCCCGATGCCGACGAGGTCATCACGTACAAGATGCCGGGCTTCAAGGCCGGCACGGCATTCCTGGTGAGCTACGACGCGTTCAAGGCGCACTACAGCCTGTTCCCGGCCGACGACTTGATCATCGCCGAGCTGGGCGACGAGGTGCTGCCGCACGTCAAGGGTCGCGGCACGCTCCAGTTCCCGGCCGACCGGCCGCTCCCGCTGGACCTCATCCGGCGGATCGTCGAGATCCGCGTCCGCGAGCTCGCCGAGGCCGCGGCCGCACCGTCCTGATGCCCCTCCGGGCCCTCGCGACGGACGACCTGACCGACGCGGAGCTGGGCGCGATCCGCGCGCTGATGGACGCCGCCTTCGACGACTTCACGGACGACGACATGGTCCATGGCCTCGGTGGGCGCCACTTCGTGCTCGACGAGGACGGGTCGATCCTGGCGCACGCGAGCGTCGTGCCGCGGACCCTCGAGCTGGACGGGACGCCGCTGCGAACGGGCTACGTCGAGGCCGTCGCGGTGTCGCCCGCTCGTCAGCGCCAGGGGCTGGGGACCCAGGTCATGGCCGCGGCGACCGCGCACATCCGGGACGCATACGAGCTGGGGGCGCTCGGGACCGGCGAGCAGCCGTTCTACGCGGCGCTGGGCTGGGAGCGCTGGGCGGGCCGGTCGTTCGTCCGGGAGCGCGACGGCTCCCTCCGACACACCGCGGACGAGGATCCCTGGATCATGGTCCTGCGGACCGGCCCCTCGGCCGGGGCATCGCTCGCCGGGACGCTCACCTGCGAGTGGCGCGAGGGCGACGTCTGGTAGTCAGGCCAGCCGGATCGCGTCGCCCACGCGGATCGTCCCGCCGCGCACGATGCGGGCGTTCACGCCCCGGAACCGGAGGACCCGGCCCTCGGGCGAGTTGATCCAGCGCA
This sequence comes from Chloroflexota bacterium, assembly GCA_025935655.1. Taxonomy (GTDB): domain Bacteria; phylum Chloroflexota; class Limnocylindria; order Limnocylindrales; family CSP1-4; genus CAIXZV01. The sequence goes on from JAICUV010000088.1 coordinate 2,298, forward strand.
ACGCATCAGACCCGAATCGGGCGCTGAACTTCGCACAGCCGGTGTGCGGCTTCTCGCTGATCACGAGCTCGGTCTCGCCGACGAGGAGACGCGTGCCCGGGGGCAGGTGCTCGATCGACAGGTCGTAGTCCACGAGCAACTGGTCGCCTGCCAGGGCCCAGCGCGATTCGTCGGGCTCGATGGCCGCGAGGACGCGGGTGCTCATGATCGTGAGCTGGGATTCGGGGTTCGCGAGGCCGCCGGGAGAGGACTTCGACCCGCGAGTGAGCCAGTTGTCGCCGACCAGGCCCTGCCCCTCGTCGAGGATGGCCTCGTCCACGATGATGCGCCGATCGCGGTCCGGTCGACCGACGATCGCGTGGAGGGTGCCGATCTCACGCGGTGATGCGGCAACGCCTGCCACGAACGGGGAGAAGTCGCGCTCCCGGTCGGGGACGCGGACGTCGACGGGGCACTCGATGACCCGTGACGCGGGACGCGAGGTCTGCATGCCGCCAGTCTCCGACATCCGGCGTGCTGACACGTGGGCGCAACGCAATCCGGCCCGATCCGGGGCATGCTGGACGCATGAGCGTCTGGTTCGGCCTGCACTGTCCGTCGTACACCTTCCCCGACTCGCCGCCCGAGCGCCTGTACGACCGGTTCGTCGAGCAGGTCCGCGCCGCCGAGGAGGCGGGCTTCGGCCTCGTCACGGTGATGGACCACCTCAACCAGATCCCCGGGATCGGCGCCCAGGACGAGCCGATGCTGGAGGCATGGTCGACGCTGGCGGCGATCGCGCGGGACACCACGCGCGTCCGGCTGGGGCCGCTCGTGACGGGCGTGACGTATCGCAACCCGGCGCTGCTCGCGAAGACCGCCACCACGCTCGATGTCATCTCCGGCGGCCGCGCGGTGTTCGGGCTGGGCGCCGCGTGGTTCGAGGCCGAGCACGACAGCTTCGGCTTCTCGTTCCCGCCGATCAAGGAGCGGATGGACCGGCTCGACGAGGCGCTCTCGATCGCGCGCGGGATGTTCCGCGACGAGCGCTCGTCGTTCAGCGGCCGGCTGTACGAGACCCGCGACGTCATCAACGTGCCGCGGCCGATCCGCGCGGACGGGATCCCGATCATGGTGGGCGGGGGCGGCGAGCAGCGGACGCTGAGGATCGCGGCCAAGCACGCGGACATGACGCACTGGTTCCCGCTGGGCCTCGATGCGCTGGCGCACAAGACCGAGGTGCTGCGTGGCTACTGCGAGGCGATCGGGCGGGACCCGGACGAGGTGGAGCGGACGATGGCCGCGCCGATCCTCGTCGCCGCGACCGAGGCCGATGGCCGCGCGATGTGGGACCTCCTGCCGCCCGAGCGACGCGCGATGGTGACGCCGGGAACGCCGATCCAGGCGGCCGAGCAGCTGCGGCCGTACATCGACGCCGGCTTCACCGGCTTCACCTTCAACAACAACGTGTACCGGCACCCGGAGCAGATCGCCGTGCTCGGGGAATTGCTCCGGCTCGTCGCCTGACGCCGGTCCGGCGGCTCGACCGCCGGCCGCCGTCAGCCTTCCTGCTCGCCCTTGCGCTCCAGCTCCCGCCCCTCGTTGACCCGCGGGTTCGGGCGGCTCCACCCTCCCGACGGGTTGAGCACGTCGCCGCGCTCGCCGATGCGCGGGCGATCGATGTTGGGGTTGGTCGTCCAGTCCGCGGCGTCGACCAGCTCGTGCCACGCGGCACGAGCCGCGCGCTTGACGGTGCTCGTGATCCGGGTCATGGGATCCCTCATCGACAGGGAACAGGCGCTCGAGGGCATGATGACGGCGGCGGCGCGCGCGCTCAAGAGCCGGTCGGGCTACCCCCGGGTGCCGGCGCCACTCCGCGAGCCGATGCCTGGCACGCCACGAGCGAGAGGAGCCCCGTGAACCCCTTCCGATTCCTGGCCGACCCCGGCGACGTCCCCGACGGCCCGTCGCTGCGAGCGGCGGCGCGCACGGCCGAGTCGATCGGATACAGCGTGCTCGTGTACGCGGACCACGTCGTGATCCCGTTCGGGTTCCTGCCGCTGCTCACGACCGCGGCCGCGGCGACCGAGCGACTGCGCGTCGCGCCGTTCGTCGCCAACAACGACCTTCGCCACCCGGCGCTGCTGGCGCAGGACCTCGCCACGCTCGACGTGCTGAGCGGTGGGCGGGTCGAGGTCGCCATCGGGGCGGGCTGGAACCGGCCCGAGTACGTGGCGCTCGGCCTGCCGTTCGATCCGGTGGGCGTCCGCGTCTCGCGACTCACCGAGGCGGTCGCGGTGCTCAAGGGGTCCTTCGGGCCCGGGCCGTTCTCGTTCGTGGGCGAGCACTACCAGGTGACCGAGCACGATGGCCTGCCGAAGCCGGTCCAGGCACCGCACCCGCCGCTGTTCATCGGGGGCGGCGGACGGCGGGTGCTGTCGCTCGCCGGGCACGAGGCCGACATCGTCGGGCTGGCCCCGCGGACGCTGCCCCACTCGGGGCCGGACATCGTCCGCTCGGATCCGCGCTCGATCACGATCGCCGCGACCGAGGAGAAGCTGGGCTGGGTGCGCGAGGCGGCCGGCGAGCGGTTCGACTCCCTGGAGATCAACGTCTATCCGACCGGGTCCGCGCCGATGCTGACCGACACGCCCCGCAAGGCGGCCGCGGACATCCTCGACGGCATCCGGGCGCGGACCGGCGTCGAGGTCGACGTGGACGACTACCTCGCCTCGCCGCACGTGTTCATCGGCTCGGTGGACGGCCTGGTGGCGAAGTTCACCGAGCTCCGCGAGCGGCTGGGGATCTCGTCGTTCATGACGGGCGACATCGAGACGCTCGCCCCGGTCGTGGAGCGGCTCGCGGGCACCTGAGCGGGTTGGGGTAGCGCTGTCGTCGTCGCGTGTCTCGTTGTCGTCATCGCGTCGGGCCCGACCGTTGACGCCGGGGCTACGAATCCGAGCCAACGGGCAGCGAAGTCGCGCCCTACCTCGATTCCGTTGACATCGGGTCGCGGGAAACGGGCTGGTGGGCGCAGCCGGGCCCCGCGTACCCCGCGCTAGCCCGGGTTGGTTGACGAGGAGTCAACGCGCTCGCGGGCACGCCACGGAGCGAGCACCGAGCAGCGGGCACCGAGCAGCAAGCCCCGCGGGCCCCGCGGCTCGCCGCCTGCCGTCGACCCGACAACACGACAATTGTCCGAGGGCCGTGCCGAGAACCTCCGGCATCATGGGGCCGTGACCCAGACCGCGACCGCCCACGCCCTTCCCGCGCGCACCGCGGACCTGTTCGCGCCCGGGTTGCGCGGCCTCTCGATCGGCCTCGTCTCCACGATCACCCTCGTCGCGCTCGAGTCGCTCGCCATCGGCACCGTCATGCCGATCGTCGCGGCCGAGCTCGGCGACCTGCAGCTCTACGGCTGGGTGTACACGGCGTTCTTCCTGGGCAACCTGCTGGGGATCGTGCTTGCCGGCGGCGCCCTCGACCGGATGCCGCTCCACCGACCGTTCGCGGCCGGGCTCGTGCTGTTCGGCGCCGGGCTGGTGATCGGCGGGCTCGCCCCGTCGATGCCCATCCTCGTCCTCGCCCGGTTCATCCAGGGCCTGGGCGGCGGCGCCGTGGGTCCGACCGCGTACGTCGCCATCGGCCGCGTGCTCCCGGATCGCCTCCAGCCGCGGATGTTCGCGCTGATGAGCACCGCCTGGGTCGTGCCCGGGATCATCGGCCCGTCGATCGCCGCGGTCGTGGGTGAGCTCGCCAGCTGGCGCTGGGTCTTCCTGGGGCTGGTGCCACTGCTCGTGGTCGCGGGTGGGCTCGCCGTCTCCGCGCTCCGCCGCGTGGATGCCCCGACCCCCGAGGCGGAGCACGAGGCCGCCCACGCGACGATCCGCCGCCTGCCCGACGCGCTGCTCGCCGCCGGTGGCGCCGGCCTGCTGGTCGCGGGCCTGACGGCGCAGGACCTGCGGCTGCTCATCGCCGGCGTCATCCTGGGCGGCGCGATGCTCCTCCCGGCGTACCGGCGCCTGACGCCGAGAGGCACGCTGCTCCTGGCCCTCGGCGTCCCGGCCGCCGTGCTCCTGCGCGGCGTCATGACGTTCGCGTTCTTCTCCGGCGACGCCTACCTGCCGCTGCTCCTCCAGACGTGGCGGGGGACTCCGGCCACGCTCACCGGCATCGTGTTCACGGTGACCACCGTCTCGTGGACCGCCGGGACCTGGTACCAGGCACGCAAGATCGACCGCTGGGGCCCGCGACGCTTCGTCTCGCTCGGCTTCGCATTCATCGCGATCGGCGCCGCGCTCACGATCGCCGTCGTCTTCCGCGCAGTGCCCCCGGAGCTCGCCGTCGTGACCTGGATCCTGCCCGGCATCGGCATGGGCTTCATGTACTCGGCGGTGACGCTGGTGGTACTCCGCGGTTCCAGCCCCACCGAGCAGGGGTCGGCCAGCTCGGCGCTCCAGCTCTCGGACATCCTGGGCACGGCCCTGGGCACCGGCGTCGCCGGTGCGATCACGGCCGCCGGGACGCGCGCGGGCGGCGACGGCCTCGGGGTCGCGCTCGCCGTGGTCTTCGGCGTGTCGCTCGTCAGCGCGCTGCTCGGCCTGCTCGGATCGGGCCGGATCGGGGCCGTTCCGCACGTGCAGGAGGCCCGCACGGCTGGGGTAGACTAGCGGCCCTGCGTCGCACGCCAGCCCTCGCGCTGCCCAGCACGAGCGCCACCACCGGAGGTCCTCGCTCCTCATGTCCGCCGAGACGCTTCGCGCGAAGATCCGCGAGATTCCCGACTTCCCGAAGCCCGGCATCCTGTTCTACGACATCACGACGCTCCTCAAGGACCCCGCGTCCTACAAGGAAGCGATCGACCTCATGCTCGAGCCGTATCGCGACGAGCACGTCGACATCGTCGTTGGCATGGAGTCCCGGGGCTTCATCTTCTCCGCGCCCATGGCCTACCAGCTCAACACCGGCCTCGTGCCCGTCCGCAAGCTGGGCAAGCTGCCTGCCGAGACGCTCACCGTGGAGTACGCGCTCGAGTACGGCTCCAACACCCTCGAGATCCACCGCGACGCCATCCAGCCCGGCCAGAAGGTCCTCATCGTGGACGACCTGCTGGCGACCGGCGGGACGGTGCGGGGGACGATCGAGCTCGTCGAGCGGCTCAAGGGCGAGGTCGTTGGCCTGGCATTCCTCGTGGAGCTCGACTTCCTCAAGGGCCGCGACCGCCTCGAGGGCCGCCGCGTGACGAGCGTCATCCAGTACTGACCGCGCGCCCACTGCGGCGCCCTCGGTCGTACGCCGTCCCATGACCGACCGACCCGACCAGCCGCCCGGTCAGCCACCCGGTCAGCCACCCGGCCAGCCGCGGGACCTGGGGCGTCGACGCTTCTTCCGCCAGTTCGCGGGCGAGGTCGCCACGTCCGTGGGCTCGGTCCTGGGCGCGGCGCAGGTCCTCCAGCAGCAGTCCGCCGAGGCGGCGCGCGAGCTCCTGGCGGGCGATGACCCCGGGCCCGGCGCCACCGGCGCCGTGCCGACGTCCGCCGCGCCCGCAGCCCCGCCCCGCTCGGGCGCGCTCCCCGACATCGACGCGGCGACCGCGGGTTACCGTGCGCCGCTGCGCTGGGACGGCGACGTGTGCTGGGTCGTGGACCAGCGGCGCCTCCCGGACGTCCTGTCCGACCTCGAGGTGCGCGGCGCGGCCGACGCCGTGACGGTGATCAACGAGGGCGCGATCACCGGCGGCGCCGTCCAGGCGCAGCTCGCGGCGGTCACGCTGGCGCTGGTCGCGGGTCGGTCCGTGACCTCGCGGGCGTTCGCCCGACGCGCGACGATCCGCGGCGCCGCGAACGCGCTCCGCCAGACCCGTCCCGGCTCCGCGGCCGTGGGCCTCGCGCTGGACCGGGTCCTCGCGCTGCTCGGCACCTTCGACAACGATTCGACCGGCGAGGCCGTCGAGGCGGCCCTGCGCACCGAGGCCGAAGCCGTGATCGCGGAGGCGTCGGCGGACCACGGCGGCCTCGTGGGGCATGCGCTGACCGCGCTCCCGGGCGACGCCGCGACGCCCCTCCGCGTGCTGACCGCGGGCAACACCGGCGCCATGGGCGGCGGCCAGTTCGGGACCGCGGTGTCCACGGTCATCACCGCCCACCACGAGGGTCGCGAGGTCCACGCGCTGGTCGCGGAGGGCCGGCCGGGCCTCGAGGGCGCCCGGGTCGCCACGTGGGAGCTCGCGCAGGCCGCCGTTCCCCACGCGCTCGTCACCGACGCCGCGGCCGCGGGGAGCATCGCGGCCGGCGAGGTCGAGGCGGTGCTGGTGACCGCCGAGCGCGTGTGCGCGAACGGCGACGTCGTGGGGACCGTCGGGACGTATCCGCTGGCGCTCGCCGCGGCGGCGGCGGGGATCCCGGTCCTCGTGCTCGTGGCGACGACGGCGGTCGACCTCGCCACCCCCGATGCGGCTGCGGCCCCGCTCGAGGATGGCCGCCCCGGCGCGGTCCTCACGGCCGGCGGGAAGCGGGTCGCACCAGAGGGGACGCCGGTGCGCAACCCTCGCCTCGACTGGACGCCCGCCCGTCTCGTGACCGCGATCGTGACCGAGGAGGGGATCGTCCGGGCGCCGTTCGGGGAGGCGCTCGCCGCCCAGGTCCGTGTCGCCGAGGCGCGACGTGCCGCCTCGTCCGGGTTCGCCGCGCTGCTCGCCCAGCGCGCGGCGGCCGAGATCGCACCCGAGGCAGCCGCCGCAGCGGAGGCCGCGCCCTGATGGCCACGGTCGCCATGGGTGCGCGGACGGGTGTCCTCGCGCGCGGCACGACCGACCGCGCGCTCCTGCGCCAGTTCCTGGAGCGGGACCGGCTGCTCGCCGCGTACGCCATCTGCGACCTCGAGGACCGCGAGTTCGGCCGGACGCGCTGGGGCATCGCGACCCAGGACGGCGAGGTCGTGGCCATCGCGATGGAGTACGGCGGCCTCACGCCGCAACCGATGTTCGTCATGGGCGACAACGACGGCATCGTCGCCATCCTGCGCGACGTCGTGCGGCCGCGCGCCGCGTACCTCGCCGGGTCCGCCGAGGCCCTGGCCGCCGTTGCCCAGCAGTACCGCGTGGACCCCGGCCCGCCGATGATCCGGATGTGGGTCGACCGGACGACGTTCCAGCCGTCGCCCGCCCAGGTGGAGCGGCTGCTGCCCGTCGAGGTGGGCGAGCTCAACCGGCTCTACCAGCTGGGCTTCGCGGCCTGGCTCCCGTCGAGCGCCATCGCCGAGGGCGTGTACTACGGGATCCGCGTCAACGGCCGGCTCGTGGCCGCGGCCGGCACCCACGTGATCTCGCGCACGGCCCGGCTCGCGGTCGTGGGCAACGTGCTCACCCACACGGACCACCGCGGGCGCGGCTACGCGAAGGCCGTCACCTCGGCCGTGACCGCGGAGCTGCTCCGGTACTGTGACGAGGTCGTGCTCAACGTCCGCTCCGACAACCCGCCCGCGATCCAGGCGTACACCCGCCTCGGGTTCGCGGAGCACGCGCGGTTCGAGGAGCGCCTCGTCCGTCGCCTCAGCTCGCCGTGGTCCGACCTGACCGCGCCGATCCGCCGCTTCTTCGCCCGGTCCGTCGCCCACCCGGCCCCCGCCGCGCCGGCGATCCCCGACCAGGCGAGACCGCATCCGAACCACCAGGCCCACCAGGTCGGCATCCCGACCGCCCAGCCGTCACCCGACGACGGCCAACTCGAGGACCCCCGATGACCGACGCACCCACCGTCCCGTTCGACGTCACCGACCTCTCGCTCGCCGCGGAGGGCGTGCGCCGCATCGAGTGGGCGGAGCGCGAGATGCCCGTCCTGCGCCTCATCCGCGAGCGCTTCGAGCGCGAGCAGCCGCTCCGGGGCGTCCGGATCGGCGCCTGCCTCCACGTCACCACCGAGACGGCGAACCTGATGCGGACGCTCAAGGCCGGTGGCGCGGACGTCCATCTCGCGGCCTCCAACCCGCTGTCCACGCAGGACTGGACCGCGGCCGCCCTCGTCGCGGAGTACGGCATCGCCACCTACGCCCGCCGCGGCGAGGACAACGCGACCTACTACGACCACCTCCGCACCGTGGCCGACATCCATCCCCAGATCACGATGGACGACGGCTGCGACCTCGTGTCGCTGCTCCACAAGGAGCGCCGCGACCAGCTCCCCGAGATCATGGCGGGCACCGAGGAGACGACCACGGGCGTCATCCGCCTCAAGGCGATGGCCGCGGACGGCGCGCTCACGTTCCCGGTCGTCGCGGTCAACGAGGCCGAGACCAAGCACCTGTTCGACAACCGCTACGGCACCGGCCAGTCCACGATCGACGGGATCCTGCGGGCGACGAACATTCTCATCGCGGGGCGGAACGTCGTCGTCGCCGGCTACGGCTGGGTGGGCAAGGGCATCTCGAGCCGGATGGCCGGCCACGGCGCCCACGTCGCCGTCGTGGAGGTCAACCCGGTGCGCGCGATCGAGGCGCTCATGGACGGGTTCCGGGTGATGACCGTCGGCGAGGCCGCGGCCTGGGGCGACCTGTTTGTCACCGCGACCGGCAACGTCAACGTCTTCCGGCGCGAGCACTTCGCGGCGATGAAGGACGGCGCGATCATGGCCAACTCCGGCCACTTCGACGCGGAGCTGGACCTCAAGGCGCTGCGCGAGATGGCCGAGGGCCACGTGCGCGACGTCCGCCCCAACGTCCAGGAGTTCGACCTCGGCGGCAAGAAGGTCAACCTCATCGCCGAGGGCCGGCTCGTGAACCTCGGCGCGGCCGAGGGGCATCCCGCCGCGGTCATGGACATGAGCTTCGCGAACCAGGCGCTGGCGGCCGAGTACGTGGTCCAGCACCACGCCGACCTCGAGCCGAAGGTCTACGTCGTGCCGGAGGCGATCGATGCCGAGGTCGCGCGCCTCAAGCTCGCCGCGATGGGGATCACCCTGGACGCGATGACGCCCGAGCAGCTGGAGTACGTGACCAGCTGGCAGCACGGCACGTGAGCGCGGCCGGGGAGGCGAACCCGGGCGGGGAGGGACCGGCGACCGAGCCGACCCCGGCGCCGTACGGCAGCTGGTCGTCGCCCATCGACATCGAGCTCGTCGCCGGCGGCTCCGTCGGCCTCAGCGAGCCGATGGTCGATGGCGATGCCGTCTTCTGGCTCGAGGGCCGGTCCGCGGAAGGCGGTCGGCGAACGCTCCTGCGCCACGGTCCCGACGGCGCGACACGGGAGCTGACGCCGGCGCCGTTCAACGTCCGGAACAAGGTCCACGAGTACGGCGGCGGCTCCTACCTCGCGGATGGCGGCCGCGTCATCGCGTCGTCGGGTCGTGACGGGCGCCTGTACCGGCTCGACCCTGACGGGGGCGCGGAGCCTGTGGCGATCACGCCCGAGGGCCAGTACCGCTTCGCCGACCTCCGGTTCGATCCGGGTCGCGACCGGCTGTACGCCGTCCGCGAGACGCACGACCCGGTCCGCGACAAGGACCCGCTCCTGGTCGAGAACGAGATCGTCGCGATCGCCCTCGACGGGTCCGACGGCGCCGGTCGGGTGCTCGTCGGCGGCGTGGACTTCGTGGCGGCGCCGCGGCCGTCGCCGGACGGGACCCGGCTCGCATGGCTGGAATGGGACCACCCGGACATGCCGTGGGACGCGGTGCGCCTGCGAGTGGCGGAGGTCCAGGACGACGGGACGCTGGGCAACGTGCGGACGCTCGCCGGCGGTCCCGGGATCTCCGTCATCCAGCCCGCCTGGAGCCCGTCGGGCGTCCTCCACGTCGTCTCGGACGAGACCGAGTGGTGGAACCTGTATGCCTTCGACGGACCCGAGGGCCTCGCCGGGCCGAAGCGGAACCTCGCGCCCATGGACGCCGAGCTGGGGGACCCCGCGTGGGTCTTCGGCCGGACCACGTACGTGTTCCTGCCCGACGGCGCGATCCGCGCCGTCGCCCGCTCGGA
>JAICUV010000282.1 GCA_025935655.1 Chloroflexota bacterium
GGCCACGTGACGATGGCCGACCGCCAGCGGAGCCGCGCCAAGGCCCGCGCCAAGGTGATCGAGCTCATCGCCGCGCATCCGGTGGAGCGCCTCGCGATCGTCCACACGCCGACGTCCACGCCCGAGGAGGTCCAGGGCTTCCGGGACGCGCTGCTCGCCGCGCTGCCGGCCCTCGACGAGTCGGCGGTGACCGTCCACCTGCTCGGGGCATCGACCGGCCCGCACCTGGGTCCGGATCTGATGGGCGCGTGCTTCCTCGCGAAGGCCGGCTCGCACGAGCACGCGACCGCCTGAACGCACGAAAGCGGGCCACGAGGGCCCGCTTTCGGCATGGGGAGCGGCGCGCGGCGCCGCGGGACGTCAGCTCGACGGCGGGAGGAGGACGCCGTCGATGACGTGGATGACGCCGTTGGAGGCCTCGATGTCGGTCGTGACCACCTTCACGGTGTCGTTGAGGTAGACCGAGCCGTCCTTGACGGTGATCTTGATCGCCGGGCCGCCGACGGAGTCAGCGGAGGTGAGCTTCACGACCTGGTCCGAGGTGACCTTGCCGGCCACGACGTGGTACAGCAGGATCGCCTTGAGGGCCTCGGGGTCCTTGAGCAGCCCCTCGAGCGTGCCGGCCGGCAGCTTCGCGAAGGCGTCGTCCGTGGGCGCGAAGACGGTGAACGGGCCGGCGCCCTTGAGGGTGTCGACGAGGCCGGCAGCGGTGGCGGCCGTCAGCAGGGTCTTGAACGACCCGGCCTTGGTGGCGACGTCCACGATGTCGCCCATCGCGGCGGCGGACTCGCTGGGGGCAGCACTCATCGGCGCCTCGGACGCCGGGGCCGAGCTCATCGGCGCCTCGGTCGGGGCGGTTGTGGCGGGGGCGACCGTCGAGGAGGCGCCGCCACAGGCGGCGACGACGATCGCGGCGGCGGCCGCGAGCGGGAGCAGGAGCGTTCGCTTCATGGGTGCTTCGTTCCTATCTGGTGCGGGGTCGGCGTGCGTCGGTGGTTCCGCGCCTGTTGACCGTTCCGCACCCAGTTCGGCCGAGGCGGCCCCTCGGATGGGTGTGGGCCGATCCGCAACGCCATCGCACGCCGGGTCGAAGCGGTGCGCCGGGGAACCGCGGGCGCACCTTGCATGGCCACACGGCCGGTATCGGCGAGTACAGTCATCGACGCGGCCGATGGGGGCCGCGAGCACACGGGGAGCACACGCCTGATGGGTCGTCGCACCGTCCGCCGCCGCCTCAGCTCGAGCATCGCCGGCCTCGCGGGGCTCGCGCTCATCGTCCCGGTCCTGGCGCTCGTGCCCGCGGTCGCGGCGTCGCCGTCGCAGTTCGCGGCGTACCAGCTGACCGCCGTCCCGTCACAGCCGGACGCGCTCGCCCTGGGCGACGTGACCGGCGACGGCCGGACGGACGTCGTGCTGACGACGGGCTACGCGAACGTGGCCGCCGACTTCCACCTGTTCGTGTTCGCCGGCCAGGCCGACGGGACGCTCGCGCCCGGCGTCTCCTATGCCACGGCCGGGACGTATCCCAACCGTCCCGCGTCGGTGGCGGTGGGGGACGTGAACGGCGACGGGCGCACGGACGTCGTCGTCGGGGTGTCCGGGCTGGGCGTCCAGGTCTTCCCGCAGGCGGCCGACGGGACGCTGGGCGCGCCGTCGTTCGTCGCCAGCGCCGACAGCCACAAGGTCGCGACCGGCGTGTTCGACAAGGGCGGCCGCGCGCAGGTCGCCGGCGTGGGGTGGGGGACGGACACGGTCACCGTGTTCGCCGACACGGGGGCGGGGCTCGCCGTGGCGGGCACGTACGCCGCCCAGCACGACGGCTACGAGGACCTCGAGGCGGGCGACGTCACGGGCGACGGCCTCGACGACATCGTCGTCATGTCGGGCCAGGGCTGGGTGCCCAACGTGAGCGTGCTCGCCCAGCAGGCGGGCGGCGGGTTCGCCGCCGCGGCGGAGTACGCCGTCGGGACGCAGCGCCTGACCCGCGGGATCGGCATCGGCGACGTCACGGCAGACGGTCGCGCGGACGTGGTCGCGAGCAACGGCGGCAACAGCCCGGACGGGAAGGTGAGCGTGTTCCCGCAGACTGCGGGCGGCACGCTGGGCGCTCCCGTCTCGTCGGCCAGCTACGACATCCCCGGCGCGGTCGAGGTCGCCGACGTGGACCGCGACGGGCTGGGCGACGTGGTCGTCGTGCACGAGGCGTGGCTGCGGGTGGGCGTGTACCCGGGCCTCGCCGGCGGCGGGCTCGGCGACGAGCATCTCTACCCGGTCCCATACGCCAACGACCAGAACCCGCAGAACCTCGCCGTCGGGGACGTGACCGGCGACGGCTGGCCGGACATCGTCGTCGCGGACGATCTCCACGGACTCCTCGTGCTGCCGAACAGCGGCACGGTTGCGCCGCCCCCGACACCCTCGCCGACGGCCTCCCCGAGCTCCACGCTCCCGCCGCCGACGCCCACGCCCACGCCGAGCCCTTCGCCGACGCCGAGCCCCACGCCGACGCCCACGCCGGCCCCGGTGCCGCCGTCCGTGCCGCGGTCGCTGGTCGCGTCACCCAACCTGGCGGCAGGCGTCGGGCTGACCTGGCAGGAACCGGCGGCGAGCGGGTCCTCCCAGGTGACCGGGTACCGGATCTACCGCGGCACCGGCACGGCGGCGGTCGCGCCGCTCGTCACCGTCGGCAACGTGCTCGGGTTCACCGACGCCTCGGTGGACAACGGCACGACGTATCGCTACGCGGTCTCCGCGCTGAGCGCCGCCGGCGAGGGCCCGATGACGGCCGTGGTCACGGCCGCGCGCGGCACGGCACCCAGCGCCCCGCGGAGCCTGACGGCCACGGCCACGAAGTCCGGGATCGCCCTCAGCTGGGTCGCGCCGTCGTCCGACGGGGGATCGGCGGTCACCGGCTACCGGGTCTATCGCGGCACGAAGGCCGGCGCCGAGACGCTGTACGTGAGCTACGGCTCGAATGCGGTCGGCATGACCGACACGAGCGTGGTGAAGCGCACGACGTACTTCTACCGGGTCACGGCGGTCAACGTGCTCGGCGAGAGCGTGTTCTCCGCGGAGGTCAGCGCGACCGCGCGCTGAGGGCCGGGCACGGGCGTGCCGGTGGGCGATCCACCCTAGACTCAGCTCGATGCGATACGTGGAAGCGGCGGGGCTGCGGGTCTCGGCCATCGGGCTCGGGACATGGCAGTTCGGCTCGCGCGAGTGGGGGTACGGGCACGAGTACGCGCACGAGGTGGCGCCGCGGCTCCTGCGCCAGGCGGTCGACCTCGGGATCACGCTCGTGGACACGGCGGAGGCGTACGGCCCCCACACCTCGGAGCACATCATCGGCGAGGCGCTCGCGACGCTGGACCCGGCGACCCGCGCGACCCTGACGATCGCGACCAAGTTCCTGCCGATCGCCCCCGCGGAGCCGATCGTGGGCCGCCAGGTCCGGGGCAGCGCGAGGCGCCTCGGCGTCGAGCACATCGACCTGCTCTACGCGCACTGGCCGAACCCGTTCGTCGCGCCGCGACGCGTGATGCAGAGCCTCCGGCCGCTGGTGGAGGAGGGGATCGTCGACCGCGTGGCGGTGTCCAACTACTCGCTCGCGCAGTGGCAGGAGGCCGAGCGCGCGCTCCGCCGGCCCGTCGTGGCGAACCAGGTCAAGTTCAGCCTCGTGAGCCCGGGACCGGCCGCCGACCTCGTGCCGTACGCCGCGGCGATGGACCGGCTGGTGGTCGCCTACTCGCCGATCGGACAGGGCGTGCTGGCGCGCACGGCGCCGGACGAGGAACGGCCGGTCAACCCGATCCGGCGCATGAACCCGCTGTTCCGAGGCGCGGCCGCGGAGCGACTCCTCCCCGTCCAGGTGGCGGTGCGGGAGATCGCCCGCGCCCACGACGCGTCGCCCGCGCAGGTCGCGCTGGCGTGGGTCATCAGCCACCCGAACACGGTCGCCATCCCCGGCGCGCGGACCGCCGAACAGCTGGCCGAGAACGCCGCGGCGGCGGACCTCGTGCTCGCCGCCGACGAGATCGCGCGCCTGACAGGGGCGTCTGCCGTCTTCGCCTAGGCTCGGGCGGCCGATCTGCGGGGCGCCCCTGCGCCCCTGCGCCCCTGCGCCCCTGCGCCCCTGCGCCCCTGCGCCCCTGCGCCCCTGCGCCCCTGCGCCCC
>JAICUV010000407.1 GCA_025935655.1 Chloroflexota bacterium
GTCGCGAGGCCGGCCGCACGGGTCAGGCTGGCGAGCGTCGTGGCGGCGAGGCGGAACCAGTGCTCGCTCGCGTACTCCACCTGCCCGAACTGGTGGCGGATCATCAGCTGCTCCACGGGCGGGAGCGGGGCGCTCTCGATGATGGACTCCACGTAGTAGCGGTAGCCATGCTCCGTGGGGACGCGGCCCGCGCTCGTGTGGGGATGCGTCAGGAGCTCGGCCGCCTCCAGCTCCGCGAGCACGGCGCGAACCGTGGCGCTGGACACGCCGAGCCGATAGCGCTCCACGAGCGCCTGGCTGCCCACCGGCTGAGCGGTGGTCACGTATTCCTCGATGACGGCCCGAAGGATCGCCTGGGAGCGAAGGTCAAGGGGGCCGCTGGAGCGACGCACGCGACGCGCCATGGAGCCTCTCCTGTGTGGTTAGCACTCGAACCATGAGAGTGCTAACGGCGGTGCGATGAGTCTAGCAATCGACCGTCGCGAGTGTCAACGCGGGCCTGCCTGTTGACTGCGGCGCTGCCGATCCGAGCCAGGCGGGCCCGGCGACGGCCGTCCCGGGCGTGTCCCGCCGCTGCAGCCCGCGATCGTTGACCGCCCGGCAGCGATCTCCGGTCGGTACCTGTCGCCAGCCCGGTTTCGTAGCCACGGGGTCAACGCGCGTCGGGGTTGGGCCTCAAACGACTCGCCTGTTGGCGGCTGGCGGTCTCGTCGACTCGCAACCGACTCCTCACCGGGTGAGCAGCGCCACCCCGATCGACGAGACCAGGAGCACGATCGCGACGGGGACCCACGTCCGCTTCTCGGGCTCGCTGGAGCTCGCCGAGTTCATCGCGAGGCTGATCGCGGACACGACCACCGGCACCCACGGCAGCCAGCCGACCTGCGCCACCCAGCCGAGGTTCCCCACCCCGGCGGCGTCGAGGACGATCGCAGCCAGGACGAGGAGCAGCACCGCCTGGACGAGCGCGGCGAGCCGGAGGACGGCCGGCAGCCTGCCCGGGTAGCGGCCGCCCATCGTGTACTCGCCCCACGCCTTGCCGGCGGCGAGGCCCAGCTGGAAGACGACCACGACCACGGTCGCCAGCGCGTAGACGAACGCGAGCAGGAGCGCCGGGTGCCCAAGGAGCTCGCCGATCGTCATGCCGGCAGGAGGCTCGTGAATCGCGCCCGGGCGTCGGCGGCGGACCGGTCGTGGAGCGCGAGCAGCGCGGTCTCGCGGACCGCGGCGGCGGTCGAGCCGCGGATCGCGCGGCGGACCGCCGGCAGCGAGGCCGCGCCCATCGACAGCTGCGTGACCCCGAGCCCCACCAGCGCGAGCGCGGCCGCGGGGTCGCCGCCCATCTCGCCGCACACCGAGAGCGAGATCCCGGCCCGCTTCGCGCTCTCCGCGGCAATCGCGATGAGCCGCAGGACCGCGGGGTGCATGGCGTCGCGGTAGCGCTCGAGCGCCGGGTTGCCGCGGTCGACCGCGAGCGTGTACTGGGTGAGGTCGTTCGTGCCGA
>JAICUV010000213.1 GCA_025935655.1 Chloroflexota bacterium
CTTCGCACGGGGCTTTCCGCACGCGTTGCCTCGATCTGACTCGCACGTGAGTCACGGGAGGGAGCCGTGGACGGGAGGGACCGCGGGCGAGGGACCGCGGGCGAGGGACCGCGGCCGAGAACACCGCGGACGACAGGACGGCGGACGACACGCCCGTGGACGAGGGCCACCGAACCGGAACCAGACCGCGCACGAGGGCAACCACCACCGACAGCGCTACGATCCCCCCATGACACAGACGTCCCCTGCCCATCGCCCCACCCTCATGACCGTCCATGCCCACCCGGACGACGAGACCATCGGCACCGGCGGCACGATGGCGCGCGCCGTCAGGGCGGGCCACCGCGTGGTCCTCGTGACGTGCACGCGCGGCGAGATGGGCGAGATCGTCGTCCCGGACATGGACACACCCGACAACCACCGCCGGCTGGGCGAGATCCGGATGGGCGAGCTCGAGCGCGCCATGGAGGCGCTCGGGGTCACGGAGTGGGAGAACCTGGGCTACCGGGACTCGGACATGATGGGCCGGCCCGGGAACCGGGACGCGCGCTGCTTCTGGCAGGCGGACATCGACGAGGCCATCGGCCGCCTCGTGTTCCTCGTCCGGACCTATCAGCCGGACGTCATGACCACGTACAACGACTTCGGCGGGTATGGGCACCCGGACCACATCCGCACCCATCTCGTGGCGGTCGGCGCGTTCGCGCGGGCCGGCGACCCGGCCTGGTACCCGGAGCAGCTCGCCCCGGAGCACGGCGGGACCGGCGCGAGCGCGGACGAGGGCGGCCTGGCGCCGTGGGCCCCTGCCAAGCTCTACGAGCAGGCGATCCCGGCCTCGGTCCGAACGGCGATGGCGACGAAGATGGAGGAGATCGGCGAGCGTTCCTTCTGGTCCCCGCCCGAGGGCGCGAGCGACGAGGAGCTCACCGAGTGGACCACGCAGGCGGCGCGGATGCTCGTCCCGGACGAGTCCATCACGGCCTGGGTGGACGTCAGCGACGTCCTCGACCAGCGCTGGGGAGCCATCAAGGCCCACGTCACCCAGATCAGCGACCAGAACCCGTTCGTGCGCTTCGGCAAGGAGGCGTGGGCCGAGTTCTGGCACAAGGAGGCGTTCGTGCGCCGCGAGAGCCGCGTCCCGGCGCCGGACCACGAGACGGACCTGTTCGAGGGTCTCGCCGACGCGACGCCCGGCGCCTGGGGGTGGGGCCCGGAGCCACAGCCGGCCGTGACCGCCGGGGCCCCCTAGCCCCTCGCCCCCCGGTCAATCCGAATCGAGCCGCAGCCGGCCGCGTCGCCAGCTACCAGGCGAGCAGCCCCTTCGACGCCCGGAAGATCTGCGACAGCACCGTCCGCCCGTCACCCAGCGGGTCCAGGAAGTTCGGCTGCGCCTTGTCGAGGATCAGGTGCGGCCGCAGGCGCGACTGGACCAGGTCCGTGCCGTTGAACGTGAGCTCCAGCGTGATTCCCTCCATCGTGGGGATGGACCACGTCTGGTCGAACACGAAGTTGCCGAGCGCGTACCAGATCGGCTTGCCGTCCCAGACCTCCATTGCGCCCGCCCAGTGGGCGTGGTTACCGATGACCATGTCGGCGCCCGCGTCGATCGCGTAGCGCGCCAGCTCCTGCTGGCGCGGGAACGGCGTGGACCGGTACTCGATGCCCCAGTGGGGCATGACGACGACGAGGTCGGCGCCCGCCTTGCGTGCGGCCCGAATGTCCGCCTTGAGCGCCGACTTCGTCAGGCGCGCCGACCCGGGCGTGTCCGCCGAGGCGGCATACGCGGCGGCGATCGCGTCGTAGCCCAGGAGCCCGACCGTCGTGTCCCCGACCTTGAGCAGCGCGGCCTTGTGCGCGGCCTTGCTGTTCTTGCCCAGCCCGGAGTGCGCGATGTCGTACTTGTCCACGTTGCGCATCGTCTGGAGCATCCCCGCCCGGCCGGCGTCGCCGATGTGGTTGTTGGCGAGCGAGACCCAGTCGATGCCCACCGTGCGCAGACCCTTGATGTAGGCGGGGTTGGCCGAGAAGATGGTCCCGGAGCCGTGGAACCGGTACGCGTCGGGCGCCGGGTTCTCGAAGTTCGCGATGGCGATGTCGGCGCCCTCGATATAGTCCCGCATCGCGCCCTTGTTGCCCGTCCGCTTCGTGTACGGCAGGTCCCACCCGAAGGGCGAGCAGTCCTTGCAGATCCCGGTGATGTCGGCGGTCCCGCCGTCGAACGGGAAGTTGACGCCGTGCGCCTTGATGGCCAGCGCGACGCCTCGGTCGAGCAGGATGTCGCCGCCGGCGACCATCGTCCACGCGGTCTTCGGGTCGTAGTGGGTGGCGCCGTCCGCCACGGCGACGGTCGCCACGAGCGGCCACGCGTCGAGGGAGCGCACGCGGTCGACGCCGAACAGCGCCGTGTCGTCCCACGCGAGGGCGCGCACGGACTCGTCCACCTCGTCAGCGCGCAGGAACGCGAGCGCGGACCGGTGCCTGGGGAGCCACGCCTTGAGCTTCGACGCGCTGGCGACGGTGTCGAGCGCGTCGCCGAGGTCCTCGCGCGTCAGGTCGAGCGCGGCCAGGATCGCGTCCGCGTCCGCCGCCACCAGCACCAGCGACTGGTACGTCCCGTCGCCGCCCGCGATCGCCTTGACGTCCCTCGTGGTCACCGAGGACCGGCCGGACCGGAAGTTGGTCACCGGGACGATCGCGACATCGGCGAGCGTGGCCCCTGGGGTGGGAGACGCGGGCGGTCCCGGGGTGGCCGTGGCGCCCGGCTCAGCGGAGGGTGCGGCCGTGATCGGGCTCGGGCCACCGGCCGTCGCCGGCGCGACCGGGCTCCCGGCCGGTGATGCCGTCGCCGCGGAGCCGCCGAAGATGCCGCCGACGAGCCCGCCGCCGAAGCCCAGGCCGATCCCGACGACGAGCGCCAGGCCGAGGACCGGCGCCAGCCAGGGGGGACGTCCGCGGCCGCCCTCGGGCGTCCTCGGGGTGTAGTGGGGGTCGCGGACGGTCACGGGCCGCAGCCTACCCGACCCGCCCGCATCGGGTGTCGGACACGAAGAACGCCCCGTCCGGGCGGGCGGACGGGGCGTAGGGAGAAGCGGTGAGAGATGGCGGACCCGACCGGATTCGAACCGGCGATCTCCAGCGTGACAGGCTGGCATGTTGGGCCGCTACACCACGGGTCCTCGGCCGGTGGCGGATCATAGCAGGGACCCCCGGATGCCGCCACACGGGCTCCCGCGCGGGATCGACGTCGGCTGCATACTCAGCGTTGACCGCGGCGCCACGTCACTGGTGCCGATGGAGGAGCCGCCGTGACCCTTTCCGGAACACCCGAGCACGTGGCCCTCGCCAACGGACGCTGGGCGGCACTGCGTGCCCGGCTCCAGACCGTGACGCCGGAGGCGCTCGGGCGCGTGGTTGTCGCCCTGGCCGCCATCGGCCTGTCGGCCTGGCTCATGGCGGCCACGTGGCCGGCCCTGATGCCGTTCGTCGCCGGCGCGGTGATCGCCTATGCCGTCCTTCCCATCGCGAACACGCTCGACCGGTTCATGCCCCGAATCCTCGCCGCCGTGCTGGCCGAGCTCGTGGCCCTGTCGATCCTCGTCGGTGTCGCGGTGCTCATCGTCCCGCCGCTGCTCAACGGCCTGTCGCTGGTCGCGACGCGCCTCCCCCCGCCCGCGGTCGTCGACCAGCGGCTCGCGGAGCTCCAGGCGCAGCTGGGCACCCTCCCCGAGCCCATGCGCACGATCGT
Source organism: Chloroflexota bacterium (assembly GCA_025935655.1). Lineage (GTDB taxonomy): Bacteria > Chloroflexota > Limnocylindria > Limnocylindrales > CSP1-4 > CAIXZV01. The sequence goes on from JAICUV010000213.1 coordinate 3,746, forward strand.
CACCAGCGTCACCACGGACGTCATCGGCAACCTCCAGGGCGCGCTCCAGGGGTTCGTGAGCGGCCTGGCGGCGTTCGTGTCCAGCCAGATCCTCGGCATCTTCGAGACCGCGAGCTTCCTGCTCGGGCTGCTGGTCATCCCCGTGTGGGTGCTCACGGTCGTCGCCGACGAGCGGCGGATCAAGCAGCGTGGCGCGGCGGCGGTCGCGCCCGCGATCCGCGCCGACGTCTACGCGCTGTTCCGGATCGTGGACCGGACGCTGGGGACGTTCCTGCGCGTGCAGGTCCTCGCCGCGATCGCCGTCGGGGCGTTCGTCTGGCTGGGGCTCACGGCGGCGGAGCGGCTGGGGCTCATCGACGTGCCCTACGAGATCACCGCCGCGGTCCTCCTGGGCGTGCCCCAGGTGATCCCCCAGCTCGGCTTCCTGCTCGGCTTCCTGCCGATCCTGCTCGTGCTGGCGGTATCCGGCCCGCAGGCGTTCCTCGTGGTCCTCGTCGTCTACATCCTCGCCAACCGGACCGCCGGGACCGTCGTCAACACGTCGGTCTCGCGCGGCGTCCTCGACGTCCACCCGGCGCTCATGATCCCGGGCCTCGTCGCGATCGGACAGCTGGGGCTCATCCCGCTCCTCGCGGGCGCCCCGATCATCGTCATCGCCCGCGACACCATCCGCTACCTCAACGGGCGCCTCGGCGAGCCGGCCAACCCGGCCAACGTCCTGCCCGGTGAGCGCGGCTGGAACGCGCGGCGGCGCGCGAAGGCCGCCGCCGTGGTGCCGTCGGCGTATCGGGCGCCGGCTGCCGCGGCGGGGACCACGACGAGCGCCTTCGTGCCGTCGGTGTACCGCACCCCGTCGACGCCGGTGCCACCGGCCACCCCTGCGCCGGCCGCGTCGCCGGCCCCGGCGGCCGGCGCGTCCGACCGCTTCTCCCTGCCCGACGCTCCCGCGCTCCTCCGGGCCGCGTCCGTGACCACCACCCCGTCCTTGACGCCCGTCACCGAGTGGAGCACCCGACCGTGAGCGACGACCTCTCCCGCCAGGTGGCCGCGACCGGCGACCTTGCCGATCTCGAGCAGCCGATCGCCGTCCCGTACATCCAGATCACCGAGGCCTGGGCCCCGCAGGTCCGTGCGGCCGAGGCCCTCGACACCCGCGACGCGTACGGTCGCGTCCCGGTCGTCGTCCGGATCCGCCAGCGACCGCCGCTGCGGGTCGAGCTGCTGCTCATCGCGGGTGCACTCATCCTGGTCGCCCTCGTGGTGCCGGTGGACACGATCCTCCGCGTCCTGCTCGCGATCGCCGCGGTCGCGGCGCTCGCGTCGTCGCTCGTGACGCGGACCTTCCTGCGCATCCCGGCCGGCGCGGTCGGCCTCGTGATGCGGGCGGGCAAGCATGACGCCGTCCTGCCCGAGGGGATCCATCGCGTCAACCCGTTCCTCGTGCTGACGCACATCGTCTCGACCCGTGAGGTCGCGTTCGACGTCCCGGTCAGCGAGGTCCGGTCCGCCGATGGCGTGGCGATCACCGTGGACCTGCTCCTGACCCTGGGCATCGCGGATCCGGCGAAGCTCGTCTACTCGATCACGCCCAGCGATCTCGACCAGCTGACCCAGGCGTCGACACAGGATGCCGTGCGGACGCTCGTCCGGGGCGTGGACGCGCTCGCGGCGCTGGACCTCGGGAGCGCCGAGGCGGACCGGCTGCGCGCGACGATCGACGCCAAGCTCGAGGCGTACGGCGTCGACGTCCGTGGCGCGGCATTCACCCGGGTGACCCTGCCGGCGCCGCTCACCGCCTCGCTGGAGGCACGACGCCTCGCTGCCGTGCAGCTCGCCGAGGAGGACGAGATCCACGCCCTGGCCCAGCGCCGGCTCGCGGATCGGACCTCGCTCCTTGCCCAGGAGGCGGAGGCGCGCCGCGCGGCCGTCGAGCACGAGGCGGCGGCCGAGGCGGTCCGCCTCCAGCGGCTCGAGGAGCGCCTGGCGGCCTCACCCCACGCGGCGCGCTACGACCTCGAGATGGAGCGCATCCGGGTGGCCCAGGCGCTCGCGACGAACACACGGGCCGTCGTGTCCTTCGGTGGGGGCGACCTCGTCCAGGACCTGCTGGTGGGCGGAACGGCCTCGACCGACGGGTCCACGGTGCCACCGGCCCCGGCCGCCGCGCCCGCCCGCCCGACGACCCCGCGGGGGACTCGCGCCCGGAGCTGAGCCCGGGAACCAACGCTGGATCGCGTGGCGTGGGTGGAGAGTCGTCGCGGCGCGACGCCGCTGGAGGGC
>JAICUV010000107.1 GCA_025935655.1 Chloroflexota bacterium
CCGTTCGTCCGGCTCCTCCTCGCCGCGCTCCTCGCGGGCGCCGGCGCGATCCTCGTCCTCGTCGGCCTGACGAGCATCGTCCGGCCCGCACCGTCCGCGACCGGATCGCCCGGCGGATCGGCACCCGCCACGGCAGGCGCATCGCCCTCCGCCGTGCCCTCCGCGTCCGTCCCCACCGGCACCGAGCCCGCGGGAGGCAGCCCGACGCCGATCCCCGCCGAGGTCATCCTCCTCGGGGCCGGCGACATCGGGCGCTGCGACGGCACCGACGACGAGCGAACGGCGGCCATGATCGAGGCGCGTGACGGGATCGTGTTCACGCTCGGCGACAACGCCTACGAGCGCGGGAGCGACGCGGAGTACCGGGACTGCTTCGGCCCGTCGTGGGGTCGCCTGCGGGACCGGATCGGCTTCCCCGTGCCCGGCAACCACGACTGGGAGACGGACAACGCCGCCGGGTATCGCGACTACTTCGGTGCGGCCGCCGTCCACGACGGCAACACCTGGTACTCCGCGGACGTGGGCACGTGGCACGTGGTGGTGCTCGACTCCACGTGCACGAAGGTGCCCGGCGGCTGCGGCGCCGACTCGCCCCAGGTCAGGTGGCTTGTGGCCGACCTCGCCGCGAGCTCCGCCCGGTGCACGCTCGCGCTGTTCCACCATCCGCGGTTCAGCAGCGGCTACCACGGCAACGACCCCGCGGTGGCGCCCCTGTGGGACGCGCTCTACGCGGGCGGCGCCGACCTCGTCGTCAACGGCCACGAGCACAGCTACGAGCGGTTCGGACCACAGGACCCGTCCGGCGCCGCCGATGACGCTCGCGGCATCACCGAGCTCATCGTCGGCACGGGCGGTGCGAGCCTCCGCGACTTCGGCACGCCGGAGCCCAACAGCCGGGTCCGGTCGTCCCTCGCGCACGGCGTGCTGTCGCTCACCCTCCGGGCCTCCGGGTGGAGCTGGGCCTTCACGTCGGTGGACGGCACGTTCTCGGACTTCGGGTCCGGGAGCTGTCACTGACGCCCCGCGGCAGGCGGGCCGGGCACGGCATCATGGCGCGATGACGACTGCCGACTACGGGCCCGAGTGGTCCGCCTCGCTCGCCCGCGTCCCGGAGCCGATCCTCCGCGAGTGGCTCGACTTCGCGCTCGACACCTGTGACGCCGCCGACGCCATCGCCATGACCCACTTCCGGCGCGACCTCGACCTCGAGCGCAAGCCCGATCGCACCTTCGTCACGATCGCGGACCAGGGCATCGAGCGGGCGCTCCGCGACCGCATCCTCGCGCGCTATCCGGATCACGGGATCGTGGGTGAGGAGTACGGGGTGGAGGCCGGCTCCGCCGGGACGCGCTGGATCATCGACCCCATCGACGCGACCCACAACTACATCCGGGGCGTGCCGCTGTTCGGCACGCTCATCGGCATCGAGCACGACGGCGAGCTCCAGGTGGGTGTCATCTCGGCGCCCGCGATCCGGGAGCGCTGGTACGCGTACCGCGGCGGCGGCGCCTGGAACCGCGGGCTGGACGGCGAGCGCCGGATCCACGTCTCGCGGGTCGCGGCCATCGAGGACGCGCAGCTGCTCTACGGGTCGCGCCGGGACACCGTGGCCTCGGGGCTCATGCCGGGCTTCGACGCGCTGATCGAGGGGTGCTGGCGCGAGCGCGGGTTCGGCGACTTCTGGGGCTACTCGCTGGTGGCCGAGGGCGCCGCGGAGGCGATGCTCGAGGTGGAGATGAAGGTCTGGGACCTCGCGGGACCGCTCGTCGTCATCGAGGAGGCCGGCGGCAGGGTCACCGACGTCGACGGGGTGCGCCGCTTCGACGCCCCGTCCTTCGTGGGCTCCAACGGCGTCCTGCACGACGAGATCCTGCGGCGCCTCCGCGAGGGATAGCCCCCGGGCCACGGCGTCACCGCCGGCGCGGGCTCCAGGTCGCGAACGTCCAGCCCAGCGCGACGACCGCGGCCGCGACGAGGAGCCCGAGGAGGAAGTCGTCCTCCGCCAGGCCCCACGCGACCGCCCCGATGACGCCGGCCGCCGCGACGACGCCGACGAGCCCGCGCCGCATGATCCGCGTGCCGGGCGGCACGTAGCCGTCCTGGAGCGCCGCGACCCGGTCCGTCCGAGCCTGCTCCGCGGCCGCCGCCCAGTCCGCCTCGGTGGGCGCACCCGCGAGGTCGCCACGGTTCCGCCGGGCGCCTCCGCGTCCCTCGCGAGGTCCGCCCACGCGTGGTCGTCGAGGATCGCCACCCGGGAGCCCAGGAGGTGCAGCCCCGGCCGGGCGAGCGCCCGCGCGTCCTCGGGCTCGAGACGATCCTGCATGACCGCCACCGCCACGAGGTCGCGGAGCGCCGTCACGACCGCCGCCTGGTCCTCGACGCGGGCGGAGCCGGTCGGGTTGATGCCGTACGGGTAGGGACGGATGTCCGCGAAGCGCGCCAGGATCGCGTTCGCCAGGGCTGCACGCGCGTCGTCGAGGAGCGGTCGTCGCCCGGCACCGTCGGCCAGCCGCTCGAGCGCCTCGATCCGGGCGTCCCGGTCGTCGAGGTCGACCGGTGGCACGGGGATCTCGTTGAGGTCGGACGGGGAGAGCCGGTCCACGGCCCGGTAGACGGCCTCGACCCGGGCGCGCGCCGCATGCTCGCCGGGGCAGGACAGCCTGCCCGTCCGCGCGTCCACGCTCTACCCCCGGGGCGTGTTCGTCAGGCGCCCGCGGCGTCGAGCGCCTCGGCGATGATCACCAGCGCCTGGTCGACCTCCTCCGCGGTGGTGACGAGCGGCGGGATGATCCGGATGACGTTCACGTACGTGCCCGCGGTGAGCAGCAGCAGGTTGCGCGCGAAGCATTCCTGCTGGACGCGCTTCGTCAGGGCGGGGTCGGGGGTTCGTCCGTCGCCCTCGCCGGGCCTGACGAACTCGATCGCCACCATGAGCCCCAGGCCGCGGACGTCGCCCATCGAGGGATGGGTCGCCGCGAGTCGCCGGAGCCCGTCGAGGAACTGCGCGCCGCGCTCGCGCGCGTTCTGCACCAGGCCCTCGTCCTCGATGACGTCCAGCGTCGCGTTCGCCGCGGCGCACGAGACCGCGTTGCCGCCGTACGTCCCGCCGTGGGAGCCGGGCGGGAGGCGGTCCATGAGCTCCTTCTTCGCCAGGATCCCGGACAGCGGCATCCCCGACGCGATTCCCTTGGCCATGACGACGATGTCGGGGTCCACGTCCCAGTGGCGCACGGCGAACAGCTCGCCGGTCCGGCCGAAGCCCGTCTGGACCTCGTCGGCAACGAGCAGGATCCCGTGCTCCCGGGTGATCTCCCGGAGCCGCGGCAGGAACGCCGGCGGCGGCACGAGGTAGCCGCCCTCGCCGATGACCGGCTCCACGATGATCGCGGCGACCTTGTCCGGGTACACGAGCTGGTGGAACAGCAGGTCCAGCTGCGCCTCCCAGTCGCAGGTGCACTCGGCGGGATCGTGCGCGCCACCGACGGCGCGGTAGCAGTACGGGTAGGCCGCGTGGTAGATCGAGCCGGGCAGCGGCTCGAAGGCGCCGCGGTACACATCCTTCGCGGCGGTGAGCGCCATCGCCTGCGCGGTCCGCCCGTGGAACCCGTAGCGGAAGGCGATGACCGCCGGCCGGCCGGTCGCGACGCGCGCGAGCTTGACCGCGGCCTCCACCGCCTCGGCGCCCGAGTTGGCGAGGAACGCCGACCACGGCCCGTTGGGGAGGAGGCCGGCGAGCCGCTCGTACAGCCGGAGCCCGGGCTCGTGGTAGACGATGTTCTGCTGGCCGTGGAGCAGCCTGGCGGCCTGCGCCTGGACCGCCGCGACCACGCGCGGGTGCGCATGGCCGGTGTTGGTGACCCCGATCCCGGACGTGTAGTCGAGGTACCGCTCGCCCTCGGGCGTCACCAGCCAGGATCCCTCGCCATGGTCCACGACGAGGTTCGTGATCCGGCTCCAGACCGGGGGCACGACCGAGCGGTCGGGGAGGGGCGCGGACGTGCTGCCGGGGGCCGGTGCGATGTCGACCATCGGATCTCCTTGGCCGCCCGCGGCGGGGGCGGCGATGCCGCTGATGCTAGCGGAGTCGGGGGATGCCACCCGATCGGAGGGACGAGATCAGCACCAGGCCGACCGCGCCCAGGAAGACCATCGAGCCCACCACGTTGATCTGGACCGGCAGCGCGTTGCGCTGGATCGAGTACACCCAGATCGGGAACGTGTTGGTGGTACCCGAGACGAAGTTCGTGATCACGAAGTCGTCGATCGACAGGCTGAACGCGAGCAGCGCCGCCGCGACGATCCCCGGCAGGATGAGCGGAAAGGTCACCTTCCAGAACGTCGTGAGCTCGTCCGCGCCGAGGTCCATCGCGGCCTCCTCCAGGCGCCGGTCGAAGCCCTGGACGCGAGCCTTCACGGTCACCACGACGAAGCTGATGTTGAACATGATGTGTGCGATGAGGATCGTCTGGAACCCGGTGGGGTAGAGGAGCGGGACGCCTCCCGCGAGCGGCGGCAGCGCCGTCGCGACGAACAGCGTCAGCAGGCTCGCGCCCATGACGATCTCGGGCGTGGCCATCGGCAGGAAGATGAGGCCGTTGAGCGTGCCCCGCCCCCGGAACCGGTAGCGCGTCAGCGCGAGGGCGATCAGGGTGCCGAGGATCGTGGCGAAGATCGTCGCGAGGACCGCGATCACCAGGCTCGTGACCACCGCCTCGGGAAGCCCGGGCCAGTCGAACGGGTGCAGCCAGCCCTCGAGCGAGAACTCGTTCCAGGCGTAGTTGAACTTGCCCTCGGGCTTGTTGAACGAGAACACGATCATCACGGCGATCGGGATCAGCAGGTAGCCGATCGCGAACAGCGTGAACAACGGCAGCAGATAGCGGTCGATGCGCTGCCACAGCGGCTGCCGCGGGCGGACGAGGTCAGCCGGGTCCGGGGGGAGGAACGGCGCGTCGGTGACCATCAGCCGGTGAGCTGCTCGGTGCCGAGGGCGCGCGCGTAGATCGCCACGGCCACCAGGATCGCGGCCATGAGGATGAACGAGAGCGCGGAGCCCACCGGGTAGTCGTTCTGGATCAGCAGCCGGTTCTGGATGACGTTGCCGATCATGCGCGTCTGCGGGTTGCCCAGCAGCTCGGCGTTGATGTAGTCGCCCATCGCCGGGATGAACGTGAGCAGCGAGCCCGCGAACACGCCCGGAAGCGCGAGCGGGAAGGTGACCCTGCGGAATGCCTCCCAGCGGCCGGCGTACAGGTCGGCGGCGGCCTCGATGAGCCGCGGGTCGATCTTCTCCAGGGCCACGTACAGGGGCAGGATCATGAACGGCAGGAAGTTGTAGGTCAGCCCCGCGGTCTGCGCGACGGGCGTGCCCAGGAGGCTGAACCCGCCGGGCAGGATCCCCAGCGTGTGCTTGAGCGGCCCCAGGATCGGTCCTTCGTCACCCAGCAGGATCTTCCAGCTGATGGTGCGGATCAGGAAGCTCGTGAAGAACGGCGCGATGACGAGGAACAGGATCAGGTTCTTGTAGCGGCCGCCGCGGAGCGCGATCGAGTACGCCACCGGGAACCCGATGAGGAACGCGAACAGCGTGGCGAGGCCGCCGTAGAGGATCGAGTTGAAGAACTGCTTGCCGAACTTCGTCAGCGCCTCGACGTACGCGTCGGCCGACAGCGTCATCGTGAACCCGGTCTCGATGGAGCCCGTCGAGATCGAGTACGTGAACATCTGGATGACGGGCAGCACGTAGAACACGAGCAGCCACAGCAGGCCGGGCGCCAGCAGCAGCCACGGGACGGCCTTGTTGAACCGGCGCCGAAGGGTCGGCTTCGACGCAGGGGCCGGGGTGGCTGCTGCCGTCATCGGAGGTTCGGGATCGCCCGCTAGAGGCCGGACAGGGTGGCGAACAGGTCGTTCATCGTGGATTCCTGCTCATCGCTCAGGGCCTGGAAGCTGTGCTGCTTGGCGATGGTCGCCGCGTCGGGGAACAGCAGCGGGTTCGTCGCCGCCGACTCGTCAAGCGCCTTGATCTCGTCCGCGGCGCCCTTGACCGGCGAGACGTAGTAGACGTAGGCGGCGATCTGTGCGGCGACCTTGGGGTCGTAGACGTAGTTCATCATCAGCTCGGCCGTGTACTTGTTGGCCGCGCCCTTCGGGATGAGCATGTTGTCGGTCCAGATCAGCACGCCCTCCTCGGGCACGATGAACCGGTCGTCCTCGCCGCCCGACGAGGCGAGGTCGCCGGACCACACCATCGCCGCCCAGACCTTCTTCTGCGCGAAGTCCTGGAGGTACTCGTTGCCGGTGAAGCGGAGGCCCTTGTCCACGAGCGGCTGGATGTCGTCGGCCACCTTCTGGAGGTCGTCGGTGGTGACGGTCTCCGGGTTCGCGTCGATGCCCAGCTTGAGCAGCGCGAGCCCGAACGTGTCACGCGCCTCGGTCAGGAACGTCAGCTTGTCGGCCGGGATGTTCCACAGGTCGGCGATCTTGGTGGGCTCGGCGATGTTGTTCTCGGTCAGGGTCTTCACGTTGTAGCCGACGCCGGTCATCCCGGACTGCCACGGGTAGTGGTAGTCCATGTTGGGATCCCACGGGTAGCCCTTGAGCGAGTCCGCGACGTTCGCGACGCAGTTGGGCACGGACGACTGGTCGATCTTCTCGGCCCAGCCGTTGGTGACGATCTTGGATGCCATCCAGTCCGTGAGGACCATGAGGTCCCAGCCGGTGGCGAGGCCGGCGACGAGCGCCGGCTTGATCGTCTCGACGAACGCGTTGTTGTCGCCGATCTTCTCCTGGTAGTCGACCTTGACGCCGTACTGCTTCTGGAAGTCCTCCAGCGTCGGCGAGGAGCCGGGCGCGTACGCACCCTCGTCGCCCGCCTTGCCCGCGAGGTCGATGTAGGCGGGCCAGTTCGCGAACATCAGGGGGCCCGTCGGGGAGGGGACCGGGGTGGGCTCGGCGGGGGTCGCCGACGCTCCGGCCACGGCCGACGACGACGGCGCGGCGCTCGCCGCCGCGGAGGCGGACGGGCTCGCGCCGGTCTTCGTGCCGGTGCACGCGGCGATGAACGTCGCGACGCCGCCGAGGGCGGCGCCCTTGAGGACCGTGCGGCGGGAGACGGGGGCGGCGGACAGGTCTGTCATGTGCTCCTCACTCGTCGGCGGGTCCGGGGATCGGCGCCCCGGCCTCGACCACGAAGGTGTGGTCCGGGATCCAGGTAAGGTCCACCTGGTCACCGCGGTTCCACAGCTCCTCCTTGGTGGTTCTTTCGATGTTCTGCTCGTAGACCATGACCCTCGCGCCCCCGCGGGTCTCGACGATGTACGACGTGCTGACACCCATGTACGAGGCGTCGGTCACGACGCCCGACAGGTGGTTGTGGCCGCTCGGCGTCTCCGCGCCCTGCCTGTGGAGCCGGATCTTCTCGGGACGGACGCCCACGTCCACGGTCGTGCGGCCGTAGACCGCCTCCGCCGGCGCCTTGACGACCGTCCCGTCCGCCAGCTGGATGATCCCGTGGCCGTCGGCCGTGCCCTGGCACTCGCCGCCGAGCAGGTTGCTGACGCCGAGGAACCCGGCCACGAAGCGGGTGGTCGGGTGCTCGTACAGGGCCTCGGGGTCGCCCAGCTGCTCGTAGTGCCCCTTGTTCATCACGGCGATGCGGTCGCTCATCGTCATCGCCTCCTCCTGGTCGTGGGTCACGTAGATGAACGTGATGCCGACCTCCCGCTGGATGCGCTTGAGCTCGATCTGCATCTGCTTGCGCAGCTTGAGGTCGAGGGCGCCCAGCGGCTCGTCGAGGAGGAGGACCGCGGGCCGGTTGATGAGCGCCCGCGCGAGCGCGACGCGCTGCGCCTGGCCGCCCGAGATCTGGGTCGGCTTGCGCGATTCGAAGCCCGGCAGCTCCACGAGCTTCAGCATGTCCGTGACCCGCGACTTGATCTCGCTGTCCTTGACCTTGGCGCGGCGGAGCCCGAACGCGACGTTCTCGTAGATCGAGAGGTGGGGGAACAGCGCGTAGTTCTGGAACACGGTGTTCACGTGGCGCTTGTACGGCGGCAGCCAGGTCACGTCCTCGCCCTGGAGCTCGATGCGGCCCGAGGTGGGCTGCTCGAACCCGCCGATCATCCGCAGCGTCGTGGTCTTGCCACAGCCGGACGGGCCGAGGAGGCTGAAGAACTCCCCGTCGTTGACCTCGAGGTCGATGTGGTCCACGGCGAACACGTCGCCGAACGCCTTGGACACCTGGACGAGACGAACGTCAACGTCATGCACGGGTAACGGGCCGCTCCTGGTACGAGACGGAACGACCGAGGCCGGTACCGGGGCTCCCGACCCCCGGCACGTGCGGAACGGACACGTGGGACCTCGTCGGCGTCGAACGATAGGCGCGGCCGATAGAGGGTGTCAAATTGACGACTTGGAGCGGGTTCGAGTCGAATCGTTGCGAATCTCGCACGCCCGGTGACGCTGGAGTCCCCAGTTCGCACGAAGACCGCCCCCGCCGCGTGCGCCGCGCGGGGAGCCGGCGCCGGGTTCGGAGCCGAGCACCGCACGGGGGACCGGCCACGGGTACGATATCGACGTCCCGCGCGTCGGAAATCCGGCCCCGGGTTCGTCGAACAGGAGCGAACCGACCCTGATGAGCGCTGTCACCGAGGCTGCCGTCTTCGACGCCCTCCGCACCGTCCAGGAGCCCGAGCTGGGCGGTGACCTCGTCACCCGCAACATGATCAAGGACCTGGTCCTGACCGGATCCGACGTGGCGTTCACGATCGAGCTGACGACGCCGGCGTGCCCCCTCAAGGACCAGATCGAGTCCGAGGTGCGGCAGGCCCTCACGCCGGTCGGCGTCCAGGCGATCGACATCACGTGGGGCGCCACGGTCCGGCGAGCCAGCCCGCGCGCGGCCGAGCAGCTCGTCCCGGGGGTCAAGAACGTGATCGCCGTCGCGTCCGGCAAGGGCGGCGTCGGCAAGAGCACGATCAGCGTCAACCTCGCCGTGTCCCTGGCCAAGGCCGGGGCGACCGTCGGCCTCCTCGACGCCGACATCACGGGCCCCAACATCCCGATGATGCTCGGCCTGGACGGACAGCCCAAGGCGAGCGAGAACAACAAGATCATCCCGCTCGAGCGCCACGGCGTGAAGGCGATCTCCATCCAGTTCTTCGTGCCCGAGGGCCAGCCCATCGTGTGGCGCGGCCCGCTCATCGGCGGCGCGATCCAGCAGTTCCTGCGCGACGTCGAGTGGGGCGAGCTGGACTACCTCGTGATCGACCTGCCGCCCGGCACCTCGGACGCGCAGCTCACGCTCGCGCAGGCGGTGCCGATCAGCGGGACGGTCCTCGTGACCACGCCCCAGGACGTCGCGCTCTCGGACGTGGGCAAGGCCCTCGCCATGCTCAAGCGGCTCAACGTGCCGATCATCGGCCTCGTGGAGAACATGAGCGCGTTCGTGTGCCCCCACTGCGGCGAGGCGACCGAGATCTTCGGCCGCGGCGGCGGCGAGCGGTTCGCGGAGGAGCACGGGCTCGACTTCCTGGGCAAGATCCCGCTCGACATCACGGTGCGCCAGGGCGGAGACGTCGGCGTGCCCGCGGTGGCACAGCGCGAGCCCGGCCCGGCGGCCATCGCCCTCGACGCGGTTGCCGGCCTCGTTGCCGCCCGGATGAGCGTCCGGGCCGCGACCAGCGCGACGCCCGTGCTGTCGATCACGTAGGGACGCGCCTGCGCTCCTCCGCGCCGCTCCGTCTGCTCTACGCTTCTCGCTCGTGAGCCAGACGCGCCCGCCGACCGACCCCAACGCCCTGCGCGCGGCGCTCGAGGCCGTTCCCCTGTTCCGGGACCTCGAGCCGGACGAGCTCGCGCTGCTCCTCGGCAGCGTGCGGACGCGCCGCTACCGACGCGGCGAGGTGATCTTCCACCAGGGCGATCCCGGGGATGCGCTGCACATCATCCTGTCCGGCCGGGTCAAGATCTCGAGCCCGTCGGACACCGGCGTCGAGGCGATCCTCGCGACGCTGCGCCCCGGCGAGTTCTTCGGCTCGCTCGCCCTGCTCGACGGGACTCCCCGGTCCGCATCCGCCACCGCCGTGGAGGCGACCGAGACGCTCATCCTGCCGCGCGAACGGTTCCGCCAGCTGGTGAACGACGTCCCGGCGATCCGCGACCACGTGTTCGAGGAGCTGGCGCACGAGCTGCGGCGGCTCACCAACCACGTGGAGGAGCTGCACTTCCTGGACATCGCGGGTCGCCTCGCCGCGCGGCTGGCGCGCCTCGCCGAGGAGCAGGGCCGGTCCGCGGGGGACGGCGATATCCGGCTCGACGGGCCGATCACGCAGGGCGAGCTCGCCGCGATGGTGGGCAGCACCCGCCAGAGCGTGAACAAGCTCCTGGGCTTCTTCGTGGACGACGGGCTCATCCGGATCGAGCGCGACGCGATCGTGATCCAGGACCTCGCCGGGCTCCTTCGGGCCGCCCGCCGCTAGGGACTTCGCCCGGCGTCTTCGGCATC
>JAICUV010000298.1 GCA_025935655.1 Chloroflexota bacterium
ATGACGATGCCCTTGGGCGTCATGGTGATCGTGGCGCTCGTCGGGTAGCGGTGCAGCGCCTCCACGGCGTCGCCGACACGGGTCGCGAGCGCCGCCTCGTCGAGGGCGACCGTGGCCCCCGCGAGGGTGGTGCCCGCGACGGCCTGGCGGAGCTCGGCCGCCGCCCGGCTGAGCGGATCGCCCGAGCGACCGGCCGCCAGCGCGGCGTCCACGATCGTGTCCGTGTCGGCCCGTCGGGAGACCTCCGCGTACGGGATCGTCACGTCGCCGTCCGGCGTCCGGAGCACCAGCCGCCCGTCCGCGTAGGGGTACGCGACGCTGAGGGCCGCAGCGGCCTCGTCACGGGTCATCCCGGACAGGTCGACATCGCCGACGTGGACGCCCGGGAGGACGCGGCCCTCGTACCCGGCGTCCCAGGCGTAGAGCGCGGCGGCCGAGGCGCCCGCGGCCACGACCAGCAGCGCGACGAGCGTCAGCCCCAGCGCGGCGGCGATCCGCCTGCCGCGGTGACGCGGCGACAGGCCGGCGCTGTCCGCGACGGGTGCGGGACCGATGTCGGCGGCGGTGCTCACGGAGGACCCCCCAGGGCGCGGCGCGCGATGCGGGCACTGCTCGCGCGTGGTGGGATCATGCCTGATCGGCGGCCGTCCGTGGCGGACCGGGGTCGGGACGGACCGCGACCTCGGCCGATTCCGTGGCAGGCTCGCGGGCGAACACGTGCAGGACGATCCGCCACGACGTGGCGAGGATGCCCACGACCGGCACGGCGAGGAACATCCCCGCGATCCCCGCGATCGCGCTCCCGGCCGGGATGGCGAGGAGCACGACGGCCGGGTGGATGCTCACCGCCTTCCCGTACACGAGCGGGGCGACGATGTTGCCCTGGACGATGTTGATCACGAGCGTGAACACGAACATGATCGCGACGTCGGTCGACGAGCCCGTCGCGACCGTGACCAGGAAGGCGAGGCTTGTCGTGATGAACGGCCCGATGTAGGGGATGTAGCCGCCCAGGAACGACAGCACCGCGAGCGGCCATGCGAGCGGCAGGCCCAGGATCGTCATCAGCGCGAACTGGGCGGCCGCCCCCACGACCGAGACCACGCCGGTGCCGATCATGTAGCCGCCGAGCACGCGGCTCGACCGTCTCGCGACCTCCTCGAGCTCGGCGTGGCGCCAGCTGGTGAACCGGCTCGTCACCAGCTCGAAGCCCGCGGCCCCGTCGCGCAGCAGGTAGAACGTGAGGATCGAGCCGAGCACGACGACGATCCCGAAGCCCGCGACCGTGCCGAGGAGCGTGGCCGTGAACGCCACCAGCTCCGGGCCGATCGTCGCGAGGACCGCGGCCAGGCTGGTCGAGCCCAGGAGCTCGTCGATCGAGCCTGCCCCCGCGGACGCGTTGGCGACGATCTCCTGGATCGGGCCGGACAGCGCGGCGAGGGATCCGAGGACGATCAGCAGGATCAGCCCGTAGCCGCCGACGGCAACCACCAGCGACGCGGTCGTGGGCGTCAGTCCGCGGCGGAGCAGGAGGCTGACCCCGGGCGAGAGCGTCGCCGCGGCAACCGCGGCGACGATCAGCGGGACGACGAGCAGCGGCACCTGCCCCAGGGAGATGAGCAGGATGGCCACGACGGCGACGAGGACGAGCAGCCGGATGCTCCACTGCGCGAGGCGGTCCAGCCAGCGGGGCACGATGCCGTCGTCGTCTCCCTCGTCGGGCTCCGGCGTGCGCAGGCCATCGAGCGCCGTGATCACCGCCGGGCCCACGATCGTGAGCACGAGCACGACGGGCACGGCGAGGATCATCCCGAGGCCGCCACCGACGATCGCCCCGAGGCTCAGGGCCACGAGGACGACCATCGGGTGGACGCCGTGCCCGCGCAGCGTGCCGGGTCCCAGCAGGCGCGGGAGCGCGAGGGTCGCAACGATCAGGACGACGACGGCGAGGATCGCGGCGACGCCCCCCGAGGCGGCAAGCACGGCCAGGGCGAAGAACGCCGTGGTGGCGATCGGGCCCACCAGCGGGATGAAGCCGCCGAGCAGGATCAGCAGCGCGAGCGGCAGCGGGTTCGGCAGTCCCACGAGGAGGCCGAACACGAGCGCGACCAGCGCGAGCACGACGGCTCGCAGGGCCATCTCGCGCAGCACGCGCCCGAGGCGGCTGCGAGCGGTGCCGGTCGCCTCCGTGATCATGGCGCGCTGCCAGGGCCACGCCGCCTGGAGCATCCACTCGATCGAGCGGTCGAGGTCGGTGACCATGAAGAACAGGAGGAAGAACGCGAGCAGCAGGACCGTGGCGGTCGACGCGATCGACCCGACGGCGGCGCCGACCATGGACGACAGTCCGTCCGCGGCCGCCGTCACCAGCTCCGAGACGAACGTGGAGGCGGGCGGCGGCACGCCCGCGGTCTCGAGGGTCGCCTGGATCTGGGCGAGGCCCGCCTCGATGCTCCGGATGAGGTCCACGGTCGCCGGGATGAACGCGATGGCGAGGACCGCGATGACCACCAGCCCGCCGGCGCCGACCGCCAGCGTGACGATCGCCGCGGTGACGCCGGGTGATCGGCCCTGTGCGCGCAGGCGCTGCGTGAACGGGTCGACGGCGGCCGTGACGACGGCCGACAGGACGACCGCCGCCACCACGGACCCCAGGATGGCCGCGCCGAGCAGCGCCACGAGGCCGAACGCGGCGACGGCGAGCAGCCGCCAGCCGAGGTTCGCCGACTGGACGAGCCAGTCCGGGACGAGCGGGCGGCGCGGCTGCGCCTGGGGCGACGTCACTGGCGACTCCGTGATGTCCGGGACGTCCGGATCGTGCACAGGATGCTCGCCCGGCGCGCCTGTCGTGTGCGCGCGTTGCGCGACTGGCGGATCACGGAGCAGCCGGGCGGTCGAGCGACCGGCGCAGGGCCGCGAGCTCCTCGCGGATCGCGACGAGCTCGTCGTGGACCGCGGCCTCCTCGGCGTCCTTGGCGGCGACCGCCGCGGCGGTCGCGGGGTCGGCGGCCGACTCAGCGGCCGACTCCGCCGCCGTCGGCACGAGCACGCTGGCGAGGATGCTGGCGAGCGATCCGATGATCCCCACGCCCGCGAACATGACGACAGCGGCCGTGAGGCGGCCGGCAGCGGTGACCGGGAAGCGGTCGCCGTAGCCCACCGTCGTGATCGTCACCACGCCCCACCAGAACGCGTCGCCGCCGGTCTTGATGTTGGCCCCCTCCGCGCCCGCCTCCACCTGGAGCACGAGGACGCTGGCGACCACGATCACGAGGAAGGCGGCCATCACGGTGATGAACGCGGCGTACTGACCGCGGTTGCGGACGAGGTCGTCGACCAGCCGCTGCCGGGCGTTGCCCCGCAGCAGGCGCGACACCCTGACAAGCCGGCTGAGGCGGGCGAGTCGCAGGAGCCCCGCAGCCGGAACGATACCCAGGCTCGGCACCGACCCGAGGAGGTCGAGCCAGCCTCGACGCCCGATGAAGTACTCGCGCCCGCCGTGCGGTCCGAGCAGGTTCTTGGTGAAATCGACGAGGAAGATGAAGCAGATGATGTTGTCGTACGTGCGCAGGAGCTGCGTCGTCTCCTCGTTCGTCGGCAACAGCAGCGCGGCCATGATCAGCAGGGACAGCACGGTCAGGACGAGGATGAACAGCTCGTACGCGTTGCTCTGCTGCGCGGCGGGCCGCGCCGCGGCTCCAGTCGTCTCGCCCACCGGCCGTCTCCCTCACGAGGATCGCTGCGCGCCGTCAGGGCGGTGCCGCGCGCAGCCGATCAGGCGCCATGGTAGTGGCCGCTCCGGGTCCCGCGGGCCTCGATCGCGGCACGACGATGGGCGTGCGGCCGCGGGCCGGTGGATCGCCTCCTGACCGGCGGCC
>JAICUV010000341.1 GCA_025935655.1 Chloroflexota bacterium
CAGTCCACCACCCCCGGCGACAACCTGTCCGACGCGGACTTCCGCTCGGTCGGCACGGCCGCCTTCAACGGCGGCGACGGCTGCGGCTACATCTACGTCCTCGACGTCTCCACCTGGGAGCGCCAGACGCACTCGGCGGCGCCCGTCCTGTTCGAGTTCGACTTCGACCTCAACCGTGACGGCACGCCGGACTACGCCGTCTACAACCGCGACGAGTCCGGGCTCGCCTCGCTGTCCGACGGCCGGAACCTGACCTACGTGCAGGATCTCGCCACCGGCGACGAGACCGCGTACTTCTACACCGATCACAAGACGAACAGCGCGAACACGGCGCTGGTGTTCTGCTCGGAGCAGATGGGCGTGACCCTCGACGACGTGGGTGCCACGTACGACGTCGCCGGCTTCGCCGTCGACTACTACACGAGCGGGACCACGCGCGACGAGGTCTCCTTCGAGGCGGTTCCCGGCAACGAGCGCTACTACGGCTTCGTTGACGGCAACCCGTACTACGCCTCGATCGGCGCCGGCGCGTCCGAGCCGTTCGAGGTCCTCGACATCGGGCCCGCGGGCACCGGTGCCGACGACCAGGGCGTCCAGGTCCGGGTGGTCAACGGCCAGGGCGACACCGAGACCATCGTGGTCCCGGCCACCCCGGGCGGCTGATCCAACCCGAAACCCGAACCAGCGCACGAGGCCCCCGGCACCGCCGGGGGCCTCGTCGATTCCCGGCCCGGCCCGGCGGGTAGACTCCCCGTCGTGCCGACGCTGCCCTTCCGCCCCGTCATCGAGCTCGCCTTCGACCCGGTCGCCGTCGTCGGTGACTGGCACGTCCGGCTCCAGACGATCGCGCTCGCGGTCGTCATCTTCCTCGGGCTGCTGGTCGCGGCCCGCATCGCGCGTCGCACGCCGATCAACGCCCGCCAGTCGCCCGACGCCGTCGATCCCCGGTCGGGCGAGCCCAACCACCTGCGCCGTGACGATCTCCTGTACATCGCCGTGGCCGCGCTGCCGGGCGCGGTGCTCGGCGGGCGGCTCGGCTGGGCCCTCGTCCACGTGGGCTACGTCACGGCCAACGCCGGGTCGCTGCTCGACATCTCGGTCGGCGGCTTCGGGCTCCCGCTCGCGGTCGTCGGCGGAACCCTCACCGCCGCGCTCGTGGGGTCGCTCCTCGACACGCCGATCCCGCGCTGGCTCCACGCGCTGATCCTGCCGGTGCTGTTCGGGATCGCGGGCGGCAAGCTCGCGATGGTCCTGGGCGGCGACGGCCAGGGCATGCCCTGGGACGGCGCGTGGGCGACCGCGTATCTCGGCCCCGGGCCGTGGCTGTCGCTGGCCCCGGCCGTGCCCTCGCACCCGTCGCAGGCGTACGAGGCGCTGGCGACCGTGGGCGTCATCGTCCTGCTCGTCGTCCTCCGGTCCGCCGGGCTCTTCCGCGCCCCGAACGGCACGCTGTTCCTCGTGGGGCTCGCCGCCTGGTGCCTGGCCCGCGTCGGCGTGGCGTTCACGTGGCGGGATCCGGCCGTGCTCGGGGCGCTCGGCATGGACCAGGTGCTGTGTCTGGGGATCGCCGCGGTGTCGCTCGTGCTCCTCGCGACCGGGGCGCTCGTCGGGCGGGCTCGAGCGCGGCGCGGCCAGGCGCCGGGCGGCGGCCCGCGCTTCGCCATCGACGACGAGCCCGACTGGCCCGACCCCGCCGCGCGCCCGCGCATCTGACGCCCACGCCGCGCGACCCGCGGCCCCCGCAAAGGAGGTCGAGAGTAGAGTGGGTGGCACCACACCCGACGACCCTGCCTCCGCAGGAGGAGACACCCGAATGACCCAGCTCGCCGAGCCCGCCGGCTCCGCCACGACGTCCCTGCCCACGATCGGCCACTGGATCGGCGGCGCGCCGGTCGCCGGCACGTCCGGTCGCCGCGGCCCCGTGTTCAACCCCGCGACGGGCGCCCAGGAGAAGTGGGTCGACTTCGCCTCGCTCGAGGAGCTGGACGCCGCCGTCGCCGCCGCGAAGGCCGCCTTCCCGGCGTGGCGCGCGACCTCGCTGTCCAAGCGCACCGACATCATGTTCCGCATCCGGAATCTCGTGGACACGCACCGCACGGAGCTGGCCGCGCTGCTGACCGCGGAACACGGCAAGGTCCCGTCCGACGCGCTGGGCGAGCTGGCCCGCGGCATCGAGAACCTGGAGTTCGCGACCGGCATCCCGCAGCTGCTCAAGGGCGGGTTCAGCGAGCAGGTCTCCACCGGCGTGGACGTCTACCAGATCCGCCAGCCGCTGGGCGTCGTGGCCGGCATCACGCCGTTCAACTTCCCGGCGATGGTGCCGATGTGGATGTTCGCCAACGCGATCGCCACCGGCAACACGTTCATCCTCAAGCCGTCCGAGAAGGACCCGAGCGCCTCGCTCCTGCTCGCGGAGCTGCTCCGAGAAGCGGGCGTCCCGGACGGGGTGTTCTCGGTCGTCCAGGGCGACAAGGTCGCGGTCGACGGGATCCTCGCCCACCCGGACATCGCCGCCGTGTCGTTCGTGGGCTCCACGCCCATCGCGCGCTACATCTACGAGACCGGCACCAAGAACGGCAAGCGCGTCCAGGCGCTGGGTGGCGCGAAGAACCACATGCTGGTCCTCCCCGACGCCGACGTGAACATGGCCGCCGACGCCGCGGTCTCCGCCGGCTTCGGCTCGGCGGGCGAGCGGTGCATGGCGATCGCGACGGTCGTCGCCGTGGGCAGCGTCCACGACCCGCTGGTCGAGGCGATCAAGGCCCGCCTGCCGAAGGTCAGGATCGGCCCGGGGACGGACCCGACCGCCGAGATGGGGCCCCTCGTCACGAAGCAGCACCGGGACAAGGTGGCGTCGTACCTCGAGAGCGCGGCCGAGCAGGGCGCGACGATCGTGGCCGACGGCCGCGAGCACCCGCTGTACGGCAGCTCGGAGGGGTTCTTCCTGGGCACCTCGCTCATCGACGACGTGACGCCCGAGATGGACTGCTACCGCGACGAGATCTTCGGCCCCGTGCTGACGGTCATGCGCGTCGACACGTACGAGGAGGCCCTGGGCCTCATCAACGACAACCCGTACGGCAACGGCACGGCGATCTTCACCCGCGACGGCGGCG
>JAICUV010000194.1 GCA_025935655.1 Chloroflexota bacterium
AGCTGCCCGTTGGCCCGTCGCGCCACCTCGTCCGGTTCCTGCTGTCGGGCGGCATCGTGTACGCGCTCAAGGAGCTGCCGATCGAGGTCGCCGAGACGGAGTTCCGTGTGCTGCGCCACCTCGAGGAGGCGGGCCTGCCCGCCGTCCGCGCCCTGGGCCTCGCGGCGCGGCCCGAGCGGGGCGACGCGATCCTGGTGACCGAGTACCTGCGCCACTCGATGCAGTACCGGAGGCTCCTCATGCGCTTCCGGCAGGTCTCCCCGGCGTACCGCGACCGCCTGCTCGACGCGATGTCGCTGCTGCTCGTGGACCTCCACCGCGGCGGCGTGTACTGGGGCGACTGCTCGCTCGCGAACACGCTGTTCCGGCGGGACGGAGACCGGATCCAGGCGTATCTCGTGGATGCCGAGACCTCCGAGGTCCACGCGTCGCTGTCCGATGGGCAGCGGGCCTTCGACCTCGACATCCTCGTGGAGAACGTCGCCTTTGGCCTCGCCGACCTCGCCGCGTACCAGGGTCGCGAAGACGAGATCGACGCGTCGATCGCCTCGGCCGAGTGGGTCCGCGCGCGGTACGAGGCGGTGTGGGAGGAGCTGTATGGCCAGCCCGAGCTCATCCCGGGTGACCGCCAGGCGATCCGCGCCCGGCTGCGCCGCCTCAACGACCTCGGCTTCTCCGTGGACCTCGAGGTGGACCCGGTCGGCCCGGCCGGGTCCGTGCGGCTGCGGACCTCCGTCACGACGCGCCGCTACCACGCCAACGAGCTGGAGCGGCGGACGCGCCTCCGGACGCTCGAGGGCCAGGCGCGCATCCTGCTCAACGACCTCGGCGAGTACTCGGCCTGGCTCGAGTACTACGAAGCGCGCCCGGTCGATGCTGACGAGGCCGCCGACCGCTGGCTGCGCGAGGTCTACCGCCCGACGCTGCGCCAGATCAGCGGCCTCGTGGGCCCGGACCGCGATCTCGTGCAGGCGTACTGCGACGTGCTCGAGCACAAGTGGCTGCTGTCCGAGCAGGCGGGCCGCGACGTCGGCCTCGCGGCGGCGATCGAGTCGTACGTGGCTGAGGGCGCACCGGCCCCCGAGCGGACCGACCCGGACAGCGAGAGCGTGCTGGACACGCTGGACGTGGAGGCCGACGACCTCGACTGGGCGGGCGGCGGAACGAGCTGATCTGCGGGACGCGCCGAGCGGCCGGCCGGGCTACGCCTCCCAGCGCTCCTGGTGGACGACCTCGTCCTGCGGCCGCCGGCCCCCGGCCCGAAGCGGGGCGGTGAGGATCGCCGGGTCCGCCGGGTAGCCGAACGACAGGATGTACTCGCAGCGCATGTCGGCCGGATAGCCGAGCAGCTCGCGTGCCGCGTCCTGCTCGTAGACCGTCGCGGGGCACGAGCCGATGCCCATCTCCCAGCCGACGACCATCATCTGGGCGGCCGCGCCGCCGAGGTCCCACATCACGGACAGCGGCCGGCCGGGCTGGTGAGGGTCAGGCGTGACGAGCGCGATGGCCGCCGCCGCCCCGGCGATGTGCCCGCAGTACGGACCGAGCGTGGACATCGCCCGCAGCCGCTCCCGGTCGCGGACGACGATGAACGCCCAGCGCTGCTGGTTCTTCGAGCTGTGCGCGCGGCGGCCCGCGGCCAGGATCCGGCCCAGCTCCTCCTGCGCGATCGGGCGGTCGGCGAACTCGCGGACGGCGCGCTTCGTGCGGATGGCGTCCCAGGCGGTGCTCATCGGTCGGTCGTCTCCGTTGCCAGGGCCGTCGTGGGGCCCACTGCGGGCACGGCGATCTCGACGAGGCCGCCGGATGGGTCTGCGTTGACGCGGGTCGGGGCCGACGTCTCGTTGCGCCGGACGATCCGCGCCAGCGAGCGGAGGCCGCCGGGCTCCTCGTCGAGGGTCACGAGCCGCTCGGGGTCCGGGAGGCGGACGGCGGGCACGGCCTCCGCGACCCGGGCGGCCTGGTCGGGTGTCAGCGGCCCGCCGAGCTCCCGGGCGAGGAACCGTCCGATGGCGGCGCGGTACTCGGGGAACTCGTACAGCCAGGAGTGGCGGCCGCCCTCGACCACGAGGGTCTCGGTCACGGCATCCGGGCGGGCGGCCCGTCGGGCGGCCGCGAGCCGGCCGAGGTCCGACACCGGGACGACGCCGTCGTCGGTGCCGTGCACCAGCATCACGGGGACCCTGATGGCGCGGACGGCATGCGTCGCGCTGATCGAGGCGACCGAGTGGCCGCGCGGCCGGAGATAGACGCGGGTCGTGAGCCACGCGAGCGGCCACGCGAGCACGCCCGGGATCGGGAGCTTCGCGAGGCGGAACGTCTGGCGCGTGAGGCGGTGAGGGTCGGCGGGGGCCGCGACCGCGATCACCGCCCGGACGTCCGGGTCCTGGGCCGTCGCCACGAGCGAGCCCGCGGCGCCCATCGAGTGGCCGAGGATCCCGATCGTCGTGACCTCCCGCCGGGCGCGCAGCGCCGCGACCGCCGCACGCGTGTCCAGCGCGTACTCGCCGACCGACATCGGCAGGGTCTCCGGGGCGTTCGCGCCGTGGCCGCGCACGTCGATCGTGAGGACGTGCATGCCGATCGCGTGGAGCACCTGGGCGTGGGGCAGCGTCCGGTCGCGGGACGACTCCCAGCCGTGGACCAGCACGACGCCCGGGGCCGGGTCGGGGCCGGCGGGCATGTACCACGCGTGCAGGAGCACCCCGTCGCCGGCCGGGATCTCGAACGCCTCGAAGGCGAGGCCAACGGCGTCCGGCTCCCAGGCCGGCGGGTGCCGCTTCGGGTAGCCGGCCCGGACCCGGTAGACGAGCGCGAAGCGGTACGCGGCCGCGAAGGGCAGGGTGGCGATCGCGGCGATGATGCCCGCGCGGCGGGCGCGACGGATCGGGGTCACGCGACTAGGTGACATCGGCTCCGAGGCGATGTCAAGCGCGGCGCCCGGGCTACACTCGGATCGTGCCTGCAAAGGACCCGCACGTCGTGCTCGGCATCGAGCGTGGCGCTTCCCCCGACGAGATCAAGGCCGCGTGGCGCGCGCTCGCGCGCCGGCACCACCCGGACCTGACCGGTGACGACCCGGAGAGCGCGCGTCGCGCGACCCGGCGGATGGCCGAGATCAATGCCGCCTACGCGGCGCTGACCCGCGCCGGCGAGACGATCGAGGGCCAGCGCCGGGGCGAGGGGCGGACCGGATCGGGACGGAGCACCCGCGGCGGGGCCGGGTTCGGGCAGGAGGATGTCGGCGGCCGCGGCCAGGGCGCATACACCGGGACGGGGACCGCGGGCACGCGCGACGCGGGACGCGGGGGGCCGCCACCGCCGCCGCGGACGACCCCGGTCACCGGGCGCCTTGACCTGTCCGGGAACGTCCGTCCGCGGAACCAGACGATCACGCCACCCGGGACGCGGATCCCGCTCACCGGGCAGCCGCCGCTCCGCTGGGGCCGCTCCCAGCCCGAGCTGCGGGCGTCGCAGCCGTCCGGCCCGATGGAGGTCCGCCGGGACCCGACGTACGTGCCGCCGACGGCCCCGGCGCTCGACGACGCGCTGGTGCAGGAGGTGGACTTCGGCAAGTTCCACGGGCACACGCTCGGCGAGATCGCGGCGTTCGAGCCGTCCTACATCGACTGGCTCGCCGGGACGGTGACGCGGGACCCCGAGCTGGCCATGGCGGCCCGCGTGATCCGCGAGGAGCTGGATCGGCAGGGGATCGTCCGGACGACGCGACCGGCGCGGCCGGGGTGGCAGTCCAACCCGTTCCGCTGACGGCGGGCAGTGGGAGCGTCCACCGGGCCCCGGACATGAACGTGCCCCCGGCATAGCGCCGGAGGCACGGATGAAGCCCGATCAGTGCTACCGACCCGCGACTCGGGCCTGCTGGCCGGATCTCCATGGTTACTCGGCTCGTGAACTCGGACCCGGTTCCCCCGTGCTCGTCGAGCGTCCCCGACGGTCGGGTCGTCCTGCCCGATGATCCGTGGCCGACGCCCCAGGTTTCCCCCGGTGTGTCGCTGGATCGGTGCGTGCGAACGCGAGGTTCAACGTACGGGCGGGCGTCCCGAAAGGCAATGGGCCGCGGGTCATGGGCACCGGGTGGGCGATGGTCAGGCGCGAGTTGGCACCGCCCGGACCATCGAGCCAGGCCCGCGGCGCGACCATCGGCCGGGTAGGGATTCCGCCCCATCGAGGCCCACGTCGTCACGGTCGCGCGGCTCCCGGTACGCTGGCGCCATGCCCCGGAACCCGTCTCCCGGCGCGTCCGCGCGACCGGCGCTCCTCGTCCTCGCGACGCTCGTCCTCGCCCTCCTCGTGGCCGCGTGCGGCACCGCGACCCCGGTCGCCAGCTTCGACCCGGCGAGCGCGTGCACGACGGACGGCCGCTTCCCGGGGGCGTACCCGGACCTCGAGGGGCTCCTGCCCTCGACCTACGAGGGCGCCGCCCCGGCGACCGTGGACTCGGGCCGCAACTGCACCCCGTCGGCGCTCGGGATCCTCGCCGAGTCGGGCGTGGGCGGGGTCCGCTTCGCCGGCGCGACGTGGCCGCTGGGCGGGACGACCGGACTGACGGTCGCCGTGTTCGAGGGCGAGGGCCTCGACGCCACCAAGCTGCTGGCGTTCTACGAGGACGGTGCGCGGACGGCTCGTCGGACCGAGAAGCTCCAGGTCTCCGACACGACGGTCGGCGGGACCGCCGCGAAGCGGCTCGACGTCCTGGGCAGCGACGGCACCGCGCAGACGGTCGTCACGTGGCCGGCCCCCGAGCCCGGCCGGGTCAACGTCCTGCTCGCCGCCGACCTGGGGGACGCGAAGGTCGCCCAGGCGCTCGAGACGTTCGCCGGACGCTGAGACGGCTCGTCACTCGTCGGCGGGCAGGCCCCAGAAGGACCCCCGCAGCCCGACCTCGCGGAAGTACGCCGCGGCCGCGGCGGGCTCGCGCCGCCGGTAGCCTCGCTCCAGGCGCCCGGCGTACCAGTGGCTCGCCAGCCGCCACACCGTCGCGAGGTCGGTCGAGTAGCCGCGTTCCCGACCTTCACGCGCGAGCCAGGCCGCGAGGCACGCCTCGTCGCAGAACACCCGCTGGTTGCTGCACGTGAACAGGACGTCGTCCCAGATCCGCGGCACCGGGACGAGGAAGTGGGCGAGCTGGGGGCCATCGGGCGGCCCTTCGTTCGTGACCGTCCACGCGTGTGGCCGACCGCACGCAGGGCAGGTCGTCGCAACGAGGACCGACCGCTCACCTGGCACGAGGTTCGGGATCGCGAACGAGTCCCACACGCACCCACCCCACCACAGCGTGTGCGACCCCTTGACCGAGAACCCGAAGTCCACCGTCCCGAACGGGTGGGCCAACGCGATGCACCCGTCGTCGTCAAGGACGAGGTGCCGCTGGTCGTGGAGGAGCCGCAGCCCGGCCGTCACGTCCGCGACCTGGCAGTTGAGGGCCGCGGCGAGCGCCGGCCACGTCGGCGCTCGGCCGGTCGTCGCGAGCGAGCGGTAGACGGCGACGCGGAGCGTCTCGGGATCGAGGGCCATGTGGCGAGGGTACGGGCGGACGCAAGTGCTAGAGTCGGCGCCATGAGCGACCGTCCCGACGCCTGGGGCCCGCGGCGGCGGGCCTGGCGGATCGAGCGCCACGCGCCCTCGCTCGAGCGACTCCCCGAACGGCGGCCCCAGTTCAGCACGCTGGGCGACCTCCCGGTCGACGGCCTCTACGGCCCCTGGGACTGGGAGCGCGTCGAGGGTCCCGACCCGGCCGGCCCAGGCGGCCCAACCGCGGTCGACCACAACGGCGAGCCGCTGCGCGACGGCGCCGGACGCTACGCCGACTTCGACCCGGCACGCGACGTCGGGCTGCCCGGCGAGCCGCCGTTCACGCGCGGCGTCCATCCGACGGGCTACCGCTCGCGGCCCTGGACGATGCGGATGTTCGCCGGCTTCGGCAGCGCCGAGGACACGAACGCGCGGTTCCGCCAACTCCTCGATGCGGGCCAGACCGGCCTCTCGATCGCCTACGACATGCCCACGCTCTACGGCTACGACACGGACGACGCCGAGGCCGAGGGGGAGTTCGGCACCTGCGGGGTCGCGGTGAGCAGCCTCGCGGACATGGAGCTCCTGCTCGACGGGCTGCCCCTCGATCGGGTGAGCACCTCGATGACGATCAATGCCCCGGCCGCGCCGATCTGGGCGATGTACATCGTGGCGGCGGAGAAGACGGGCGTGCCCCGCGCGGCGCTCGAGGGGACGACCCAGAACGACATCCTCAAGGAGTACGTCGCCCAGAAGGAGTTCCTCTACCCGCCGGACCCGTCCATGCGGCTCGTCGTGGACACGATCGAGTTCGGGACGCGCGAGCTGCCGCGCTGGAACACGGTCTCGGTCAGCGGCTACCACATCCGCGAGGCGGGCTCCACGGCGGTCCAGGAGCTGGCGTTCACGATCGCCGACGGGATGGCGTACGTGGAGGCGTCGATGGCCCGCGGGCTCCGTGTCGATGAGTTCGCGCCGCGGCTCTCGTTCTTCTTCAACAGCCACTCCGACTTCTTCGAGGAGATCGCGAAGTTCC
>JAICUV010000315.1 GCA_025935655.1 Chloroflexota bacterium
ACATGTACCCCAGCTGGCTCAGCGTGGAGTACGCGAGCACGCGCTTGATGTCGGTCTGGGTGAACGCGATCGAGGCGGCGAAGATCGCCGTGAAGATGCCGATCGCCGCGACGACGACCATGGCCTCCTGCGCCGACGCGAACAGCGGGTTGGCGCGGGCGACGAGGTAGACGCCGGCGTTGACCATCGTCGCGGCGTGGATCAGCGCGGAGACCGGCGTGGGGCCCTCCATCGCGTCCGGGAGCCAGACGTGGAGCGGGAACTGGGCGCTCTTGCCCATCGCGCCCGCGAACACGAGCAGGGCGACGATGGGCAGCGGGATCAGCAGCTCGCCGGCCGGCGCCTCGATGAGCTTGGTGATCGAGGCCTGGATGTTCATCGTGCCGGTGTTCACGAAGATCGCCATGATCCCGAGCGCGAAGCCGACGTCGCCGACGCGGTTGACGATGAACGCCTTCTTCGCGGCGAGCGCCGCGGAGCGCTTGTGGTACCAGAACCCGATCAGCAGGTAGCTCGACAGGCCCACCAGCTCCCAGCCCGCGAACACGAGCACCCAGCTGGACGCGAGGACCAGCACCAGCATCGAGAACATGAACAGGTTGAGGTAGGCGAAGAACCGCCACGTCCCCGGGTCGTGCGCCATGTACCCGATGGAGTAGATGTGGACGAGCATGCCGATCGTCGTGACGACGAGCAGCAGGACGGCCGTGAGCGCGTCCACGTGGAAGCCGAGGTCCACCTGGAAGTTGCCGGCCGGGATCCACGTCCAGAGCTTCATCTCGTACCCGTGCTCGCCGAACGGCTCGGCGTGGGTCAGGGCCGGCACGATCACGGCCAGCGCGATGATCCAGACGACGATCACGATGCCCACCGGCACGATCTCGGCCGCGCCGCGGCCCCACTTCGCCATCAGGCGCCGCCCGAACAGCGACGTGAACGCGAAGCCCAGGATCGGCAGCAGGGCGATGAGCGAGATCAGCAGCGGGTACAGCGACGGGTCGACGAACGAGATCGGCGCCGCCTCGGACGCGGCGATGGGCATGCTGGGCAGGAGGTGCATCGTCGCCTACTGCCGCATCGCGTCGTACTCGTCGACCAGCGGGGTCTTCCGGTTGCGGTAGATCGCGATGACGATCGCGAGGCCCACCGTGGCCTCGGCGGCCGCCGCCGCCATGACGATGAGCGCGATGACCGACGCGTCCACGTTGAGCGACGTGCTGAACGCCCCGAACGCGATGATCGAGAGGTTGACGGCGTTGAGCATCAGCTCGATCGACATCAGCATCGAGATCGCGTTGCGCCGGGCGAGGAAGCCGAAGCTGCCGATCGCGAACAGGACGCCGGCGAGGACCAGGTACGCGTCCAGCGACTGGGAGATGCCGTTCAGCGCGCTCAGCATCAGTCCGTTCCCCCGCGCTCGCGCTTGGCCAGGAACACGCCGCCGATCACGGCTGCCAGCAGCAGGACGCTCACGACCTCGAACGCGAGGACGTAGTCGGAGAACAGGGTGTTGGCGAGGTCCACCGCCGAGGTCGGGATCCGCTTGGCCGCCTCGGGCCAGTCCGTGGACGCGACGACGATCGCAATGAGGATGGCGAGGATGGCGGACGCGATCGCGGCCGGGAACGCCTGCGTCTGGAACACGAGGGCGCCCGGCCCGGCCTTCGTCTGGGTGAGCATGATCGCGAACAGGATCAGGACGCTGATCGCGCCGATGTACACGAGTACCTGGGCGGCCGCGACCACCGTGGCGCCCGCGAGGACGTACAGGCCGGCCAGCGCGGCGAAGCACACGATCATCGCCAGGCCGCAGCGGATGATGTCCTTCATCGTGACGACGAGCAGGGCCGCGCCGACCATGACCCCAGCGAGGATCATGAACAGCAGGTCGTCCCATCCGAACCCGAGAAACGGGATCGTCTCCGGCAGCGTCACGCGTCCCTCTCAGCTGTCGTGGGCGTGGGCGGACCCGTTCCCGGTGCCATGGCCGTGGCCATGCCCGTTCCCGTTGCCGTTCCCGTTGCCGCCGACGAGCGAGGGAGGCAGGACGGGGAGGAGCCGGCTCTGGTCGACGAGTCGTCCGTCGGCCCGTGCTCGCTCCGCCCAGTCACGCTCGCGGCGGATGTAGCTCATCTCGGTCTCGCGCTCGACCGACGCCAGCGCGAGGAGGTCGATCATCGGCTCCTCGCGGGACGTGTGGCTGAGCTCGAACTGGTCGCTGTCGCGGACCGCGTCGTAGGGGCACGCGTCGACGCAGATGCCGCACAGGATGCAGCGGCTCTCGTCGACCTCGTACTTCTGGAGGACGCGGGGCTTGGGCATGAGCGCGCCGGTGGGGCACGTCTCCGCGCAGCGGCCACAGGACACGCAGGGCGTGTCGTTGAGGCTCATGTCGAGCGGCGTCGTCACCAGGGTGTCGAAGCCGATCCGCATGAAGTCGTAGCAGGCGGCGCCCACGACCTCCGCGCACACGTTGGCGCACCGGCCGCAGTCGATGCAGCGCGACGGCTCGCGCAGGATGAACGCGTGGCTGTCGTCGCGGACGTAGTCGTGGTTGTAGCCGGTGAACCGGTTCTCGGTCACGGAGCGGTAGCCCGCGCCCTGGTGGAACTGCGGCTCGAGGGTCTTGAGCGTCGTCCCGTACTCGATCCCCAGGCGGCGCAGGTCGCAGAACCCGATGGCCTCGCAGGTGCACTGGAGGCAGCGGGTGGATTCCGCGACGGCCTCGTCCCGGGTGTACGGGATCTCGTACTCGATGTAGTTGTGGTTGCGGACCTCGGCCTCGAGCGCCTTCAGCCGGTAGCGCGGCTCCTTGATCTCCCCGGTGAACGGGACGATCGACAGGAACTCCGGCTGCGGCTCCGCCAGCGTCTGGCGGGTCCGGATCGCCGTGAGGTCGTTGCCCTTGAGGTAGGCGTCCACGGCATAGGCGGCGCGCCGGCCCTCGGCGATGGCCTGGACGACCGTCGCCGCGCCGATCCGCACGTCGCCGGCGCCGAAGACGCCGGGCCGGGAGGTCTCGAAGGTCACGGCGTCCGCCTTGAGCCGGCGGTTCTTGGTCGCCTCCACCTGCTCCGAGCCGGGCCCGATCCAGCTGAGGTCGGGGCCCTGGCCGATGGCCAGCAGCACGCGGTCGCAGGGGATGACGAACTCGGTGCCCGCGGCGGGCTCGGGGCGGCGGCGGCCGGACGCGTCGGGCTCGCCGAGCTGCATCCGGATGAACTCGACGCCGGTGACCTTGCCCTTCTTGTCCGTGATCACGCGGGTCGGGCCGGCCTGGAAGATCGCGGTGACGCCTTCCTCGATCGCCTCGTGGACCTCGTCGGCCGCGGGCATGTCCTTCATGTCGCGGCGGTAGACGAGCGTGACCTCGCTGGCGCCCTGGCGGACCGAGGTCCGGACGCAGTCCATGGAGGTGAAGCCGCCACCCACGACAACGACGCGCGAGCCGGCGTGGCCCGGGTACGTCAGGCCGAGCGTGGCCGTCCGCAGGTACTCGAGGCCGTCGATGACGCCGTCGGCGTCCTCGTTGGGGATGCCCAGCTTATTGGTGTCGTAGCAGCCGATGGCGACGACGACGCTGTCGAACCCGCGGTTCTGGAGGTCGTCGAGGGTGAAGTCC
>JAICUV010000369.1 GCA_025935655.1 Chloroflexota bacterium
CGAGCTCCTGCGCGACCTCGCCGACCTCATCACCACGGATCCCCAGCGCTTCGCGCGCACGGCGATCGTGCTCGACGTGCGGGCCGGCGATGTCCCGCTGGCGTTCGGGGCGATGCGCGGCGCGCTCGAGGGACGGGGCATCCGTCCCGTGATCATCTTCCTCGAGGCCCGCGACGACGTCCTCATCCGACGGTTCAGCGAGACGCGCCACCGCCACCCGCTGGCGGACGAGCGTGGCATCGCGTCGTCCATCGCCCAGGAGCGGGCGATGCTCGAATCGGTCCGCCAGCAGGCCGACGTGATCCTCGACACCAGCGACCTCGCGCTGCGCGAGCTGCGGGAGCGGATCTTCGCGCGCCTGGGCGACGTCCAGCGCTCGGACCGCCTGGCGATCCAGCTCATCAGCTTCGGGTTCAAGTACGGCGTGCCGCTTGAGGCCGACCTCGTGCTCGACGTCCGGTTCATGAAGAACCCGCACTACATCGAGACGCTGCGGCCGAACAGCGGCCTGACCCCCGAGGTGCGGGACTACGTCCTGGGCCAGCCGATCGCGGCGAAGTTCCTCGCCGCCCTCGAGGACATGCTGGACCTGCTCGTCCCCGCGTACGTGGAGGAGGGAAAGACCCGGCTCACGATCGCGATCGGGTGCACCGGCGGCTTCCACCGCTCCATCGTCATGTCGGAGGAGCTCGCCACCTGGCTGCGCGAGCGCGACTTCGGCACAGTCTCCGTGTTCCACCGGGAGCTCGAGCGGTGAACCTCCGCCGCTGGTTGACCGTCGGCATCGGCGTCAAGCGGTGGCTCCTCGTCGCGTTCATCGGGCTGATCATCCTCGCGCTCGGCGTCGCGCACGTCCTGCGCCAGGTCAGCGCGGCGCTGCCGCCTGGCAGCCTCCTGGGCGACCTGCTCGACGCCCTCACGCTCCAGTCGCTGCCCTACGAGCTGCGCGGGCTGATCCTGGGCACGCTGGGCGCGACGCTGTTCCTCGTGGGGGCCTACCGCCTCGTCCGGGCGCTCGTGGACCCGTTCGCCCTCTGGGACCGCGACCTGCCGATGGTCGAGGTGATCTACCAGAAGCGGTTCCTCGCCCGTGGTCCGCGCGTCGTGGCGCTGGGCGGCGGCACGGGCCTGTCGACGCTGCTGCGCGGCCTCAAGGAGCACACCTCCAACCTCACGGCGGTCGTGACCGTCGCCGACGACGGTGGGTCCACCGGCGTCCTGCGCACCGAGCTCGGGATCCCGGCCGTGGGCGACATCCGCAACTGCATCGTCGCGCTCGCGGACGCGGAGCCGCTCATGGGGCGCCTGCTCCAGTACCGCTTCCCGGGCGTCGCGGGAAGCCACGCCGTCGCGGGCGAGCCCTCGCGGGACCTCGAGACGCCCCCGTCGAGCCTCGGCGGCCACGCGGTCGGGAACCTCCTGCTCGCGGCCCTCGTGGAGCTCGAGCACGGCGACTTCGAGGAGGCCGTGCGCGAGATGAACCGAGTGCTGGCCGTGCGCGGGCGCGTGGTCCCGGCGACGGGCGCCGTCCTGACGCTCCACGCCCGCCTCGACGATGGCTCCGAGGTCTCGGGGCAGAGCCGGGTGGCGAAGGCCGATCGCGTGGACCGGGTGTGGGTCACGCCCGAGGACTGCCGCCCGACGGACGACGCGTTGCGGGCGATCGCCGACGCCGAGGTGATCGTGCTGGGGCCGGGCTCGCTGTTCACGAGCATCCTGCCGGTCCTGCTGGTGCCCGGGATCGCCGAGGCCATCGACGCGTCCGGGGCGCTCGTCGTGTACGCCTGCAACGTCGCGACGCAGCCGGGCGAGACCGGCGGCTTCGACCTCGCGGACCACCTCGACGCGCTGGGCCGGCACGGTGTCGGCCGGCTGCCGGACGTCGTGCTGGGCAACAACCGCTTCAACGCGGTGCCGCCACCGGGCTGGGTCGGCGAGCCGGTCCGCCTCCGCTGGCCTCCCGCGGCGGGTCCCGCGCCGCGGCTCGTCCTGGACGACCTCGTGGACCCGGTCAACGCCCACCACCATTCGCCGGACCGGCTCGCGATCGCGATCATGTCGGCCTGGGAGCGCGAGGGCGGCCATCGTCGTCGGCCGGCTGTTGCCCGCGCCGGGCGAACCGCCTGACCCATGTCGGGCACGGATCGCGATCTCGTCGCCGCGCTGCGCGCGGAGCTCGCGGCGGTCGATCCCGCCCGGCCCTGTGACCGACAGGCGGAGATCGCGGGCCTCGGCCCGCGGCCGGTGACGCGCGAGGGGACCGTCGCCCGGCTGATCGTCCGCCTCGGCGGGCACGCCGCGGACGGCCCCGCGGCCGGGCCCCAGCCGGGCGCCGCGTCCGCGCCGCACGCGCCGGGGCACGCCGCCCACGCATCGCACGTGCGGCGGACGTTCGTGCTCCCGCCCGCGGAGCTCGACTGGGCGACCGCGGCCGAGCACTGCCGGCTCGCGTGGCTGCGTGGCCGCTTCCTGGCCCGCGGGTCGCTCAGCCTCTCGGGCGGCCGCGCGCACCTCGAGTTCGTCGTCCCGGCCGGCGAGGCGGCGGATCTCGCCGGGCGCCTC
>JAICUV010000318.1 GCA_025935655.1 Chloroflexota bacterium
CCAGAGCGTGAACAAGCTCCTGGGCTTCTTCGTGGACGACGGGCTCATCCGGATCGAGCGCGACGCGATCGTGATCCAGGACCTCGCCGGGCTCCTTCGGGCCGCCCGCCGCTAGGGACTTCGCCCGGCGTCTTCGGCATCCCCCTGGGGCTCGCGCTCCGGCCTCTCGCTCCGCCTCGCGCTGCGGGTGCGCGCTCCGGCCCTCGCTACCGCGGCGCTCCAGTCTGATTGGCGTCCCAGGGCCCTCCGGCCCAGCGCGTGGTCCCGTGGACCGTGACTTCGCCCCTGGTGCTCGTTGATGGGCGACATCGTGGCCTCGTGGACCGCGATCTCGCTCACGGCGGGCGATTCCGCGGCGTGAGCGACCGCACAGGCGCCGGTTCGCCGGATCCATGGGCGACTTCGCGGTCACCCACGCCGCGGCCGCCTGGGGGGCCGGGCCCGCAGGCGCCATGGGCCCTCGAGCGGACCACCGCCCGAGCGCACGGGACCCGAGGCCCGGGACCCCAGGCCCGCGACCCAGGAACGCCGGCCGACTCAGCCCCCGGCGCGTCCTCGCAGCAGCGCCAGGAGCGCCGATGCGCCGGCGATCGCGGCCCGGTCCGCCCCGAGGCTGCCGCGGAGGAAGGCGAACCGGCGCTCGGTGTGCGTGCCGTCGGGCGTCACGATCCCCACGTGGACGGTGGTGTCCTCGCCACCGGGGAGCGCACGGATCGCGAGGCCCACGTCCGCGCCGGCCGCCTCCCGGACGCGCGCCGCCTGACCGGCCTCGAACGACTCGCCCTCGCCCGGCGCATCGTCTGAAGCGCCGCCGCGCCGCTCCGCGAGCACGACCGCGGGCAGCGAGCGCAGGAGCTGGACGAGCGCGCCGTCGGTCCCGCGCTCGGTGGTCGCAAGGGTCCAGCCACGCTCGCCCAGGGCCGCCTCGAGCGCCCCTGCCCAGGTCGTGCTCCCGCGCGCCCACACGTACTGCCCGAGGATCGCGGTGACGGCGGCCTCCGCCTCGTCCGCGAGCTCGGACGCGCCACGACCGTCGGCGGCACGCGCGGAGATGCGGACGTCGACGGCCTCCTGGCGGGCGTAGGTCGCCACGATCGGGTTCGTGGCCCGCAGGAGCGCCTCGCCCAGCTGCTCCGCGACGACCGACTCGCCGACGCCCGTCAGCCGCAGCGTCCGGACGTCGCTGTCGGCGCCCACGCCCCGCGCGGCGAGCCGCGGCAGCACCTCGTCGTCCCACATCGGCCGCATCTCGCGTGGCGGGCCGGGGAGGGTGACGATGACCGAGCCATCCGGACGATCCACCCACCAGCCGGGCGCCGTGCCGTTCGGGTTGGCAAGCATCTCGGCAGACGGGATGCGCCATGCCTGCTTGACGTTGACCGACGGGAACGGCTGCCCGCGGCGCGCCCACAGCCCCTCCAGCCATGCGAGCGTCGGCGGGTCGACGGCGACCGCCTCGCCGCACAGCTCGGCGACCGCCTCGCGGGTGAGGTCGTCCGGCGTGGGGCCGAGTCCGCCCGTCGTGACGACGAGGTCCGCGCGCGTGAGGGCCTCGCGCAGCGCCCCGACCACCACCTCGAGGTCGTCGGGCAGGTCCTCCACCCGGACGACCGTGACGCCGTGGGCGACGAGCGACCGCGCGAGCTCGCCGCTGTTGGTATCGGTCGTCTCGCCGACGGTCAGCTCGGTGCCGATCGCGAGGATCTCGGCGCGCAGGATGGGACGCGGGGAGGGGACAGCCATGCCGGGAGCGTACCGCCCGTCGGCACCCCCGCGTGTCAGGCTGCTGCGAGGTCATCGTCGCCCGGCGATGTCCGGACGCACGGAACCCGCTGCTATGATCGGCGCGGCATCCCAGACCGCCCACCCCCTCCCCGGAGGACGTCCGCTGGATCCCGACCGGTCCGCACTCGACGGGCAGCGACCCGCCCCGCCGCCGCAGACGCCGCCGCCCGGCCTGAAGCGCCAGGCCGGCGCGACCAAGGACGCGCTGCTCGCGCTCGTGCGCGCGCACGTCGACCTCGCGAGGGCCGAGGCGACCGAGATCGGGGACGAGATCAAGGTCGTCGCCGCCGGTGCCGGCATCGCGCTCGTCGCGGCGGTCCTCATCGCCTTCCTCGTGCCCATCGGCGTCCTGCTGTTCCTCGGGGAGTGGCTGTTCGGCTCGCTCGGCTGGGGCGTCCTGCACGGGACGGAGTTCCTGCTGCTCCTCGGCCTCGGTGCGGTCCTCGGCTCGCTCCACGCGGGTCGCGTCGCGCGCTCTGTCGCGCTCGCGTTCCTCGCCGGGGTCGTCGTGGCGATCCTGTTCGGGACCCACGCGCCCAACACCCTGTACAGCCTCATCGCCGACCAGTTCGGGCCCGGGGCGGACCCGGGTCCGATCGTGTACGCGGTCGGGGCCGCCGTCGGGGCGGCGATCTTCGGGTTGCTCGGTGCGTTCGCCGGCGCTCGCAACGGGTCTGCCGGCGACGCCATCAAGGGCCTGCTCGGCGGCGCGATCATCGGTGCCGTCCTGGGCGTGCTCGCGGGTGGCCTCGTGCGCCTGGCCGAGGACGAGGGTTCGCGACCGATGGTCGTCGGCCTGCTGCTGGTCGGCGGTGTGCTCGCCCTCGTCGGGCTGGTCGTCGGCGCCCGGACCCGGGACGCCGGCAATGCCCTCACGGGGCTCGTCGCCGGGTTCGCGATCGGCGCCGCGATCGGCGCCTTCTCGGCGATCACGTTCACGTGGCACGTCGCGGTGGCGATCGGCATCGCGGTCTGGTTCGGGGTCGCGCTCGCCCTCATGGGTGCGGACGTCGCGACCCGTGGCATCGATACGGAGGCGCTCAAGGCGCGCTTCTACCCCCAGGCGACAATCGACACGGCGAAGGAGACCATCGAGTGGGCGAAGGCTCGGAGTCCGCGCGGGCCGGCGTCCTAGCCGCCCGCGCCACGCTTGACGAGGAGCTCGAGCGCCTCGAGGCATCGGCGCGCGCCGCGGTGGACATCCCCGCCAAGGTCAAGCGCAACCCGGTGAAGTCCGCGGGCATCGCCGCGGGTGCCGGCTTCCTGCTCGTCGGCGGGCCGCGCCGGCTGTTCCGCGGCGCCCGGCGCGTCGTGTTCGGCCCGCCGGAGCCGCTGCCCACCTCGATGCTGCCCAAGGAGATCGATCGGGCGCTCAAGGAGCTCGGCGGTGACGGCGAGAAGGTCCGGGGGACCATCGAGCGCGAGTTTGCGGCCTACCTCGAGCAGACGGCGCCGGTCCGCAACAAGCGCGACCTCAACGCGGTCACGGCGATCCTGCTGTCCGCCCTGGCGCGACCGCTCATCGAGCGCTTCGGCAAGCAGCTGATCGACCAGGTCTTCTCGACGGATGCGGCCGCCTTCCAGGAGCAGCTGGCGAAGGTACGCGAGCGGAACGCGTCCACGGACGCCGCCCGCACGCCGCCGCCGGGACCCTGACCCGGCGAGCCGGAGCGTGACGCCCGCCCGCGGGCGCTGCTGGCCCCACCGGTCGGCGATGACACTCGCGGCATCACGCGCGGCGGCATCCAGCGCGCGGCGGCGCGGTCGAGGACGCCCGCGGGCGTTCCGGCTCCGGCGG
>JAICUV010000090.1 GCA_025935655.1 Chloroflexota bacterium
GCGGTGCGAGGGTGGCTACACGGTAGATGGATTGGATGCTCTGTACGCACGAAACGGCCTCGCATGCGTTCAGCGGGAGTGCATCGTAATCATTCGGTTGAGGGATCGAATCCCTCCCGGCTCACCAGCGCTCTGCACGCACCCAGACGGCCATCCCGGCTGTCTCGGCCGCGGCATCGCCGGCCGCCATCGGCCACGATCCCGGCAGGCTCGCCGCGCCTCATGCGCTCAGCTACCGGGGTTCGGGGTCTCGTGGCGTGCGCGTGCCGCGGATTCCGCCTTGTGGTAGGCGTCGCGAGCCTGCGCCTCCGTCTCCCGGGCGCCGGCCGTCGCCGCATCGGCCGTCCGCTGGTCGCCGTCTCGCGCCTGGCGCGCGATCTCCTTGGCCTGCTCCGCGCCGGCGCGTGCGCGCTGCGCCGCGGCCGCCGCCAGCTCCGCGGCCCGCTCGGCCATCCTGGCCACCTCGTCCGCTCCGTCGGCGTTGAGGTCCGCCCGGGTCACGGTCTCGGCCGCGAGCTTGGCCAGGCGTTCGGCCAGGTCCGCGGCGCGGGTGGCCTCGCGCCAGGCCTCGAGGAGCTCGCCGGTGGTTGGCATGGGCTCGTCCATCTGCGACTCACGTTGACGGTGCTGCTCGGTCGGAGCGTATCGGAATCCGTCCGCGGTGTTGCGATGACGCCACATGCGGAAATCTCGGGATGGCTCGCTAGAATGGCCGCATGATCGTCCGCGTCACCCGGAGTCGGATCAAGGGGGGCCATGAGCCGGAGGTCCTCGACGTCGTGCGTCGCCTGACCGGCGAGATGGGCGCGATCTCTGGCCTGCGTGCCGCGATGTTCGGTCGGTCCATCGCGTCGGACGGCTCCTGGCTGCTCTCGATCACCGAGTGGGAGAGCGTCGAGGCGATCCAGGCCGTCTACGGCGATCGCTGGGCGGAGCGATCCCTGCTCCCCGGCGTGGAGCCGTACATCGTCGAGACCACGGTCGAGCACTTCGAGTCGACGCTGGAGGACGTGACCGCAGTCGTCGGGGAGCGCGGCGCCACGACCTGAACCGCCGGGATCGACGGTGGATGGGCGACCGCGCGGGCGCCCTGGCGCAAAGCACGCCCTCCGGGTCCGTCCACGGGGCGTTCGAGGCATCGGGCGGCGTGGCGGGCTTGACGCCGCCGCGGAACCGGTCAGGCTGTACCCTGACGCAGGCGTCCCCGTCCACGGACTACCGTGCCATGCCTGTGGTGGAGGACGCCGTGTCCAACGAGAGGCTCCCCACGACCGCCGAGGCGCTCGCCCAGTGGCGCGCCGCGGAGCAGGCGGCGGCGGTCGCCAGGCGCGGCCGGGTCGCCGCCGACGCCGCGGTGGTCGCCGCGGGCGAGGCCGTGGCCGCGGCCATCGCCACTGCCGATGCGGCCAGGGCCGCCCAGGCGGCCGCGGCCCTGGCCCAGGAATCCGCCACGAGGACCGCCGCTGCGGCGCGGATCGTGGCGACGGCGACGGTGAGCGACGCGGCCGACGCGGAGTCCGAATCCGCGCTGGCCGACGTCACCGAGCTCGAGGCCCGCGACCGCTACCACGCGGCCGAGCGACGGGCGGCGGGGCTCGCGGACGGGCCGGCCTGAGCGCTCGTCAGGGCCAACTGTTGACGGCTCTTAACCCAACACGGCCTTGAACGGCAACGACCATCGGAGGACGATGCCGCGTACGTAGCGGAGGTCGCTCGTATGGGCGTTCCGAATCCCGTCCCCGTCGGCACCGTGCGCCTCGAGCGCCGGGCGCTCTCCCTGTGGCCGCGCATCGACCGCGCCGCCCTTCGCCGGTGCCGCGACGATCCCGACCGGATCGCGGCGCTCGTGGAGCGCCGGACCTCGCTCACGGCCGAGGCCATCCGGTCGCTGCTCCTGATGCCCGAGGTCACCGAGGAGGACGCGCGCACCTGGTTCGGCTGAGGGTCCGCGACCGGCTACCCTTCGGCCATGCCGATCGGCCGCGTCATCCTCCTGGTCCTCGCGTTCCCCGTGGGCCTGGCCGCGTACCTGGTCACGGGGCAGCTCCTCACGGCCGCCGGCCTGGCGGGCGTCGCGGGGGGCCTGCTGCTCGTGTTCCTGCCGCTCCTCGTGGCGGGTCTGTGCGCGATCCCGCTGCTGATCCCGTTCGTCGATTACAAGGCGAAGCAGGCGCTCGCCGGTCGTCCGTCGGCCGCACCGTCGTCGCCCGCGGACCGCGACCACCCGCGCGACTGATCCCGCGCGACTGATCCCACCCACCCCGAGCCCGAGGAGCGTCCGCATCCATGCGCATCTACTTCGCCGGCCCCCTGTTCACGACCGGCGAGCGGGACTTCAACGCGGCCGTCGGCGCCCGTCTCCGCGAGGCGGGCCACGAGGTGTTCCTGCCCCAGGACCAGGAGCTCAACGCCTATGATCCGGCGCGGATCTTCCGCAACGACGTCGACCACGTCGACTGGAGCACGGTCGTGGTCGGGATCATGGACGGCCCGGACCCGGACAGCGGCACGGCCTGGGAGATCGGGTACGCGTACGCGAAGGGGACGCCGATCATCCTGCTCCGCACCGACTTCCGGGAGTGGGGCGGCCGGACCGGCGAGGCGCCCTACAACCTCATGCTCACGGAGTCCGCGACGGAGCGCATCGAGCTCGCCACGCCGTCCGTCCAGGCGGCAGCCGATGCCCTGATCGCCGCGCTCGCGCGGCTCGAGGCGCCGGCGGCCTGACCTCGCTCCCGGCAGCCCCGGGCCCGCGGAGGGCCATCGGGCATGGTCGGAGCGGCCCGGAGGGAGGGCCACCCGGTCCCAAGCGCACCCCCTGACGGTGCCCGCGGACACCCCGGCGGGCGACCGATGGCCCGTGGCCCACCCGCGCGCGTCGGCCAAGATGGGCACCAGCGTCCCCCGATCTCGTCGCGGCCGATGTGGGGCCCTCGGGGCACCCGCCCACCGCGACACGCCGCACATGGTGACTCGATGGGTGAGGATGGGCTGTACGCCGCGCTCGTGCGCCGCGGGATGTCCCGTCGCACCTTCCTCAAGTTCACGTCCGCGATGGCGGCCGCCCTCGCTCTCCCCGCCGCGTATGGCCCGACGATCGCGCGTGCCGTCGAGGCGGCCCCCCGGATCCCCGTGATCTGGCTGCGCGGCCAGGCCTGCGGCGGCAACACCGAGGCGCTGCTCCGGGCGGCGGACCCGACGACGGCGAACCTGCTGCTCGAGATCCTCGCCATCGACTACCACGAGACGCTGATGACGGCCGCCGGCGGCGACGCGACGCTGGCGATGCAGTCGGCGATGGAGCGCTATCCCAACGGCTACCTCGCGGTGATCGAGGGCGCCGTGCCCAAGGCCGGCGGCGGATCGTCGTGTCTCGTGGGTGGGCGGCCGTTCCAGGACGTCGCCCGGGAGGTCTGCGATGGCGCGATCGCGACGATCGCGCTCGGGTCGTGCGCGTTCGACGGTGGCGCGTCCGGCGCGAACGGCGGGACCACGGACGCCGACGGCGTGCGCTCGGTGACCGGCGGCTCGCGGGTCGTGATGCTGCCCGGCTGCCCCGTCAACGCGGCGAACCTCGCGGCGACGATCGTCCACTACGTGACGTTCGGCGACGTCCCACCGGCGGACATGATGGGCCGGCCGCTCGCGTTCTACGGGTCGCTGATCCACAACCAGTGCGAGCGACGGCCACACTTCGAGTTCGGCGAGTTCGCGCTCGCGTGGGGCGACGAGGGCGCGCAGAAGGGCTGGTGCCTGTACAAGGTCGGCTGCAAGGGCCCCGAGACGATGGGCAACTGCCCGACGGTCCGCTACGGCGACGGCGTCAGCTGGAACGTCCGGGCGGGACACGGCTGCGTCGGATGCTTCGCGCCGAACTTCTGGGACGGGTACACGCCCGCGTACCGCCGGCTCGGATCGCCGCTGCCGTTCTTCCCAAGCCTCACGGTCGACACCGTCGGAGCGGTGCTCGTGGGCGGGATCGGCGTGGTCGCGGTGGCGCACGGCGCGGGAATGGCGTCACGCTCGAAGTACCGGGAGCGGACCGGGCGACGTGCGGCGGCGGCCCACGCCGGGGGCAAGGGCGCGGACGAGGGCGAGACGAGCATCGCGGTCGAGGGCGCGCGGACGGAGCCCGATGGCGCCGAGCAGCCGGCCGGCGACCCGGAGGCGGAGGCATGAGCCACCTCGTCGTGGACCCCGTGACCCGCGTCAACGGCCAGCTCCGGGTGGAGGTGGACATTGCCGACGGCGCCGTGACCGACGCGCTCGCCTCGGCGACGATGTTCCGCGGCCTCGAGACGGTCCTCCGCGGCCGTGACCCGCGAGAGGCGTGGTTGCTGGCCGCCCGGATCTGCGGCTCGTGCACCGGCGTCCACGGGCTCGCGTCCGTGCGTGCCGTCGAGCGGGCGCTCCGCGTGCGCATCCCCACGAACGCCCGGATCCTGCGCAACCTCCTCGCCTCGACCGGGCTCGTGCGCGACCACGTGCTGAGCTTCTACCAGGCCGGCCTCCCGGACTGGGTGGACGTCGAGCAGGCGCTCGCCGCGGACCCGGCCGCGACCGCCCGCCTCGGGCGATCGATCTCGGACTGGCCGACCTCCACGACCGCCGCGATGACCGCGGCCCGCGACCGCTTCGCCGCCGCGGCAGCATCGGGACCCGGCCCGTTCGCCAGCCCCTGGTCCGGGCACCCGGCCTATGGGCTGAGCCCGGAGCAGAGCCTGCTGCTCCTCGCGCACGCGGTCGAGGCGCTCGACTGGCAGCGCCAGCTGATGCGGCTGCACGCGCTCCTGGGCGGCAAGGACCCGCATCCGCAGACGTACCTGGTGGGCGGGATGGCGCTCGCGCCGCCGTGGGGCGGCCCGACCGCCCGGAGCAACCGCGGCCACCCCGAGGTGCCGGACCGGAACGCGCCGAACCCGCTGAGCTCCGAGGGCCTCGCGCTGCTGGACACGATCATCGGCGCCGCCGCGACGTTCGTGGACAAGGTCTACCTGCCCGACGTGCGGCTGCTCGCCGGCGCGTACCCGGAGTGGGGGAGCATCGGCGCGGGGCCCGGGAACTACCTCTCCTGGGGGGACATGCCCGAGAGCGACGAGCCCGACGCGCCGCGCTACCTGCCCGCGGGCAGGCTCGTGGGCGGGAACCTCGCCCGCGTCAACGGCACGGATCCGGACGCGGTCGGGGAGTCCGTCATCCACGCCTGGTACACGGACGATGTCGACCCGGGGGACCTGCGCCTGCCGGCGAACGGCCAGACGACCCCGGCGTTCGACGCGCCGCTCCCGCTGGGCGAGCTGTCCCCGGGTGGCCGGTACACCTGGGTCAAGGCCGCCCGCTACGACGGCCAGCCGATGGAGACCGGTCCGCTCGCCCGCGTGCTCATCGGGTACGCGGACGGCCGCGACGCGCTGACGACGCCGCTGGGCGACCTCCTCACCGCGATCGGGGGCGGGGTGGACGTGCTGCCGAGCGTGCTCGGCCGGACGCTTGCGCGGGCCGTCGAGGCGCAGGCCGTGATCCGGCGTGCCGACAGCTGGGTCTGGGAGCTCAGGTCGAACCTTGCGACGGGCGACGTCGCCGTCGCCGACATCACGAGCTGGGACCCGGAGTCCTGGCCCGACGGCGCGGACGGGTGGTCCGTGGGCGAAGGCCCGCGCGGGTCGGTCGCCCACTGGGTGGGCATCGCCAACAAGGTCGTGGAGCGCTACCAGGTGGTGGACGGGTCGACTTGGAACCTCTCCCCGCGCGATGTCCTCGGGACGCGAGGGCCGGTGGAGACCGCGCTCGCCGGCACGCCCGTCGCCGATCCGACCCGGCCGCTCGAGGTCCTGCGCGTGGTCCACTCGTTCAACCCCTGTCCGGCCTGCGCGGTCCATGTCTTCGACCCCCGGGCCACGGGTCCGCTCGACATCCGTGTGCGCACGAGGGGGGCGACGCGATGACCGCGGTCCAGGAGCCCGTCACCCCGGTGGCGGAGGAGCCGGCGGCCGTCGAGCCCGCGGTCGTGGAGACGCCGGAGCCGGTGCCGACGCCGGCGCCCGCGACCATCGAGGCCGTGGAGGCGCCTGCCGCCCACGGGATCGAGCGCCCGGACGAGCGCGTCCGGCTCTACGTGTGGCAGGTCCCGGTCCGCGTGACGCACTGGGTGACCGCCCTGTGCATCGTCGTGCTCAGCCTGACCGGCGGGTACATCGCGGACCCGTTCCTGATCCCGCCCGGCAACGACGTCATGTCGGTCGTGCGGTTCATCCACATCGTCACCGCGCTCACGTTCCTCGTCTCCGGGATGGTCCGCACGTACTGGCTGCTCGCCGGCAACCGCTTCGCGCGCTGGACCGCGTTCATCCCGACAACGACGTACCAGGCGACGGAGCTCTTCCGCCAGGCGGGGTTCTACGCGTTCATCCGGAAGGAGCTTCCCAAGGTCCTCGGGCACAACCAGCTGGCGGCGACCGCGTATCTCGCGCTGTTCGCGCTGCTGCTCGTGGAGACCGTCACCGGGTTCGCCCTCGACGGGCTCATGGGCGCAGAGCCCGGCCACACGATGTTCGCGTGGCTGCGCGAGCTGATCGGCCCGCAGACGCTGCGCCTGGTGCACCACCTCGCGATGTGGGCGATCCTCGCCGTCGCCCTGTTCCACATCTACAGCTGCGTGCTCGTGGACCACCTGGAGCACAACGGCCTCATCTCGAGCATCGTCTCCGGCTTCAAGTTCCCCACCCGGGAAGAGGTCGTCGAGAGTCGCGACGGCGGGCCCGAGCTGCTCGATCGGACGCTGCCGTGAGCGCGCCGGCCGCGCCGATCGTCGTGCTCGGCATCGGCAACGCGCTGCTCGGCGACGACGCCGTCGGCGTGCGGGTGCTCGAGGCC
Source organism: Chloroflexota bacterium (assembly GCA_025935655.1). Classification (GTDB taxonomy): domain Bacteria; phylum Chloroflexota; class Limnocylindria; order Limnocylindrales; family CSP1-4; genus CAIXZV01. The sequence continues at coordinate 6,874 of JAICUV010000090.1, forward strand.
CTCGGGCACCGGGCGAGCCACGACCGGACGCTCCTGCCGCCCGACACCCGGCTCGTGGACGGCGGCACCCTGGGCCTCGACCTCGTGGCCACGATCGACGGCGCGCGTGCCGTCCTCCTGCTCGATGCGGTCGACGTCGGCGCAGCACCCGGCGAGGTCGTCCACCTCACGGGCGACGAGATCAGGGCGGCGGGCGACCGGCGACCGGGCGGCCGTGCCGGCGGGGTGGGGGAGCTGCTCGCGATGGCCAGGCTCATGGGCTGGTTCAGCGGCCCGGCTGCGCTGGTGGGCGTCCAGGTAGACCGGGTGGCGTTCTCGACACGCCTCACGCCCGCGGTCGAGGCGGCGGTGCCGGTCGCCGTCGAGGCGGCCCGCCGGACGCTCCTCGAGCTCGATTCGGATGTGCGCCGGTCGCGGCGGCCGGCCCCTGCCCACGCGATGGAGACGACACCATGAAGCGACGCTTCCGGCTGACGCTCCGGGTCCTGATCGTGCTCAACATCCTCGTCGTGGCGCTGCTCGCCGGCACGATGGTCGCCGACTGGATGCGGATCCTGCCCACGTTCGGCGGCGCGACCCCCTCGGCGGAGCCGTCGCCGCTCGCGTCCATCCAGACGATGCAGATGGGTCTCGCCCACATCCCGACCTCGAACAGCTGCCTGCTGTGCCACACGGAGGGGGGCGAGGCCGGGCTCAAGCCTGTCCCGGCGCTCGGGCACCCGGTCGAGGGCTGGACCGCGTGCCTCACCTGTCACACGAACGAGAAGCTGGGGCGCACCGCCCCGGGCCACGACGGCATCGCGGAGACCGAGTGCCTCAACTGTCACAAGGAGGCGAAGGCCGGGCCCGCGATCACGCAGGCCCATGCCGAGCTCAACCAGCCGTGCCTTGACTGCCACGGGACGGTCGCACACCTGCCGGCGAGCATGGTCGGCCGCAACCAGGACGAATGCTGGCTGTGCCACAAGCCGAACCCGTCGCCGCCGCCGATCAAGCCCCACCCGGATCCCAGGGACCTCAGCTGTCGCGAGTGCCACCAGTCCGCGGACGTCGGCGGGCTGCCCATCGACCACGCCCTCCGCGGCGACGACACGTGCGTCCTGTGCCACGACGTCCGCCCGAAGCTCCAGACCGGGGCGCCGACCGCCGTGCCGTCCGCGAGCGGCGACGGCACCTGACGGACCCCGGCCCCTCCCTGGCCCCGAGCCCGCGGACCGGTCCGCATGCCCGAGAATGGATCGATGCCGGACACCATCGTCCTGAGCTGGGAGGCCCTCGACGGCCTCGTCGCGCGCCTGGCGGAGGAGACCGGTCGGGACTTCGACCTCGTGCTCGCGATCACCCGCGGCGGGCTCGTCCCGGCGGGGATGCTCGCGTACCGGCTCAACCTGCGGGAGATCCTGGTCGTCGGCGTGGAGTTCTACCGGCCCGAGGGTGGGACGCACGAGCGCCCGCGGATCGGGCACTTCCCGGCCGACGAGCTCCTCGCGGGTCGCCGGGTCCTGGTGGTGGACGAGGTCTGGGAGACCGGCGAGACCATGACCGAGGTGCTGGCCCGGCTGCGCGCGGCGGGCGCCACGCCGGTCAGCGCCGTCATCCACTACAAGCCGGGCCGCTCCCGCGTCGCCGGCGCACCGGACCACCACGCCGCCGTCGTGGACGGCTGGGTCACGTACCCCTACAAGGCCGGGGCCTGATCGCCGGCGTCGCGACCACGAAGGCCTGACGTTCTCAGGGAGTTCTCACCGAAGGCGGCTGTACTGGGCATCGACGCGACGCTCCCGGTGGTACTCCTCCCCTCCGAGAGCGTCGCGCTTCCACGTCCAGCGAGGATCGCCAGCCCGTGACCGCCGCCCTCGACACGCCCGCCGCGCCCGGGCCGGCACGCGCGGCCGGGTGGATCCGCGTCGCGCCGGTGGCCCTCGCGCTCCTCGCGGCCGTGCTGTACCTCGTCAACCTGACGGTCAGCGGCTACGCCAACACGTACTACAGCGCGGCGGCGCAGGCCGCCGGCCAGAGCCTGCCGGCGTGGTTCTTCGGCTCGCTCGACGGCGCTGGCTTCATCACCGTCGACAAGCCGCCGGCATCCCTGTGGGCGATGGGCCTCTCGGTCCGGCTCCTCGGCCTGAGCCCGCTCGCGGTCCTCCTGCCGCAGGCGCTCGCGGGCGTCGCCACGGTCGTCCTGCTGTTCCACGCCGTCCGGCGCCAGTTCGGGCCGGAGGCGGGCCTCATCGCCGGCGTGGCGTTCGCCGTCACGCCGGTCGCGGCGCTCATGTTCAGGTACAACAACCCCGACGCAGTCCTCGTGCTGCTGCTTGTCGCCGGCGCCTGGGCGCTCGTCCGAGGCCTCGAGACGGATCGGCTCCGCTGGCCGATCCTGGCCGCCGTCCTCGTGGGCCTCGCCTTCCTCACCAAGTACCTCCAGGCGTACCTGGTGCTGCCCGCGTTCGGCCTGACCTGGCTCGTCGCCGCACCGGGCGGGCTCGCCAGGCGGCTGCTCGGGCTCGCGGCCTCGGCGGTGGCGGTCGCGCTCTCCTCGGCGTGGTGGGTGGCGCTCATGGAGCTGCTCCCGCCCGATGCGCGGCCGTTCATCGGTGGGAGCTCCACCAACTCCGCGCTCCAGCTCTTGCTGGGCTACGACGGGCTGGGCCGCATCTTCGGCGGCGCCGGCGGCGGACCCGGCGGCTTCGGCGGCGGGGGCGGGGGACCGGGCGGCGGGTTCGGAGGCGAGCCGGGCCCGCTCCGGATGCTCAACGCGCAGTGGGCGGGAGAGGTGAGCTGGCTCCTCCCGGCCGCGATCGTGGGCCTGGCGACCGGCCTCGTGGCGAGGCTGCGCGCAGCGCGGACGGACCCCCGGCGTGCCGGCTACCTCCTGTGGGGCACTTGGGCCGTGGTCCACGTGCTGGTGTTCTCGCTCATGAGCGGCATCGCGCACCCGTACTACGCCGTCGCCCTGGCGCCGGCGCTCGCGGCCCTCTTCGGCGCCGGGGTCATGGAGCTGTGGCGCCTGCGGGCGCGCCATGCGTGGGCGGGGCTCCTGCTGGGCGCGATGCTCGTCCTCACCGCCTGGTGGGGGCTGCAGGTCCTGGATCAGACGCCGGCCTTCGTCCCCGGCGTGGGCATCGGGGCGCTGTTCGTCGCGATCGCCGCGGCACTCGTGCTCGCGGTCCCGCCGATCCGGGGCGATGACCGAGCCGCGCGCATCGCACGCGGGGCGCTCGTCGTGGGGCTCGCGGCGACGCTCACGGGTCCGTTCCTGTACACGGTGGCCACGATCCAGCGGCCGATCGCGGGCGGCGACCCGGCCGCGGGACCCGTGGACCGTGCCTTCGACGCGTTCGGTCGTGGCGGCTTCGGCGGCTTCGGCGGTTTCTCGGGCGATGCGGGTGGCACGAGCGAGGCGCTCGTCTCGTACCTGCTCGCGAACCGCGGCTCCGCGACCTGGCTCGTCGCGGTGTCGTCCGCGAACCAGGCGGGGCCGCTCCAGCTCGCCTCGGGTGTGCCGGTCATGGCGATGGGCGGGTTCATGGGCTCCGACCCAGCGCCGACGCTCGCCCAGCTCCAGGGATACGTCCGGGACGGTGCGCTGCGCTTCGTGCTGCTCGGCGGCCCGGGTGGTGGGCCCGGTGGCTTCTTCGGCGGCGACGGGACCGGCACCGTGGCCGCGGACCGGAACGCCTGGGTCACCTCCGCGTGCGCCCCGGTCCAGGTGCCCGACACGAACGCCAGCCTGTACGACTGCGCCGGCGCCGCCGGCTGAGCCCGGGCGCCCGGCGCAACGGCTCTCAGGGCGCTCTCATGCGCCTCGCCGAGCATCATCCCATGGCCGCCGTCCCTGCCGCCCGCCCGCGCCCCGTGCCGCTGCCGAGACGCTGGGGCGTTCGCGCGAGCGAGGTGACCGCGCTGCTCGTCGGCAACGGCCTCCTCATCGTCCTGATGTGGGCCCGCCACGGCGGCCTCGACGAGCTCGACACGCCGGGCGGGATCCTCACCGCCATCGGGCAGCTGGCAGGGCTTCTCGGCACCTGGCTCGCGCTCGTGCAGCTCGTCCTCATGGGCCGCAGCCCGTGGCTGGACGAGGCCTTCGGGATGGACCGCCTCGCCTGGTGGCATCGCTGGCTCGGGTTCACCACGGTGTGGCTGATCGCCGCACACGGGGCGTTCACGATCGCCGGCTACACGCTCACCGACGGCTCGTCGCCGATCGCCGAGACGATCACGATCCTGGGCACGTTCCCGTTCGTGCTGTGGAGCCTCGCCGGGTTCGCGCTGTTCGTGATGGTCGGCGTGACGTCCATGCGCGCCGCCCGCCGCCGGCTGTCGTACGAGACCTGGTTCGGCCTCCATCTCTACGCCTACCTCGCGATCGCGCTCGCGTTCCTCCACCAGCTGTTCACCGGCACGGACTTCATCCACGACCCGATCGCGGTCGGCTACTGGACGTCGCTGTACCTGCTCACGATCGCGCTCGTGCTCGTGTTCCGCGTCGGCCAGCCGGCGCTGACGTCGTGGCGCCACCGGTTGCGCGTCTCGGCCGTGGTGCCCGAGGCGCCCGGCGTCGTCTCGATCTACCTCGCGGGCCGGGACCTGGACCGGCTCGCCGTCCGATCCGGCCAGTACTTCGTGTTCCGCTTCCTCACCCGCGACGGCTGGTGGCGCGGCCACCCGTTCTCCCTGAGCTCCGCGCCAAACGGGGCGTGGCTGCGGATCACCGTCAAGGTGCTCGGCGACGGCTCGGCGGGGATCGCGCGGATCCCGGTCGGCACGCGGGTCTTCGTCGAGGGGCCGTACGGGGTGCTCACCGGCGCCCGACGCACGCGCGCCAGGGTCACCCTCATCGCGGGCGGGATCGGGATCGCGCCGCTGCGCGCGCTCCTGGAGTCGCTCCCCGCCAACCCGGGTGACCTCACGCTCATCTATCGCGCGAGCCACCCGCTGGACCTCGTGTTCCGCGACGAGCTCGAGCAGCTTGCGCGACACCGTGGCGCGCGGGTCCTGTACGTCATCGGCCACCGGGGCGGCGGCCATGACGGTCATGCGGCGGGCGACCCATTCGGCACGCAGGCGATCCGCCGCCTCGTGCCCGACATCGCGAGCCAGGACGTCTACCTGTGCGGACCCACCGGTCTGATGCAGGCCGTCGAGGGCCATCTGCGCGAGCTGGGCCTGCCGCGCGGCCAGCTCCACGCCGAGCGCTTCGCCTACTGAGCGATGCCCAGCTGCCGCGCGGCAGCCAC